>DATDEW010000443.1:0-2641 GCA_036522935.1 Kapaibacterium sp. (SeqCode) | reverse complement strand
AAATAGATTCGTATTGATAACAGCAATATTAGCGATCTTCATGTTTTGTATATCAGGTCCAAAATCGAGGTGCTGCCAACTAACACCTTTGTTGGATGAAACGAACAGGCCGTCAACACTTCCGTCACCGGCGGCATACATACGAGTGCCGGAGATCACAAGTGAAGAAATATTCTTGCTTGATAATCCGGTATTCCTTTCCGTCCAGTTATGTCCGTCATCAGTAGAGATAAGAATCCCTCTACTCTCAGTTGCGACAAAGAGGTCGCTACCTGATAGAAGAATTGCATTAATACCGGAAGATAGCTCACTCGGCTCGATCTTATCCCAACTTGAGCCAATATCGGTAGAAAAATGGATGCTCGAATAACCTGCAGCAAGTAACTTACCGGCTGATACGGCAAGAGAGCGAATGGCAAATTTATTCAATGCCGGATTCTGGGGGGCCCAGCTTGACCCACCATCAGTAGATCGGAAAACGGTATTAGACACAGCATAAATATCAGATCCTGAAACTGCCAGTGATGCTATATTTTTACTTTCTAATCCGTCATACGTCTCTATCCAGCTGATACCTCTATCTGTTGAAAGAAACAATCCCCAAGAGGTGCCGCCAAGTAGATTGCTTCCATGTGAAATGATCGTCCCTACAGATTTATTTGATGTCACTGGCCACGTAGCCCCGCTATCTGTTGAACGGTACACTCCCCCCTCCAGATCAGTGCAAATAAAGAATGTATCGGCAATTGACGTAAACGAAGAGATATTAGTACAGTCAGATATAGTACTGTCTGCTTTGTTCCATGTTGAGCCCCCATTTATCGTTAGATATGTGCCTCCTGCGCCGGATACAAATACCCTCGATCCAAAAACAGCGAGAGATCGTATACCAAATATCTCAGGTAAGTTAGAGCTAATAGTGCTCCAGTTCTCCCCTCGGTTTGTCGATACAAAAACACCTTTGTCACTCGCAGCATAAAGCACCGTATCTGATAAGATAAGCGAGAGCACTGCACTGCCTGTTATCCCGGATGTAGCTAATTTCCATTCTACTCCACCATCAGTTGAGCGGTATATACTGTGCTGATTTAGCGCCAAAAGAAGTGAATCAAAAACAATAACTTTTCGTGTAGATTCAAATTGTGAACGGTCATTGATACATGTCCACGAAACACCGTTATCCGTTGATCTGAGGAGGCCACTGAATGTCCCTGCATACATATCATTACCTGATATAGTAAACGAATACGTATGAAAGTCCATGACCGTGATATCATTAAACCCGTTAGGGTTTATCCATTGAGCGGATAGTATCTGCGGGGAAAGAAAAAGGAAGAATGCAAACACTAAATTGGATAGATATTTCATGTAGATATGGATGCGATTATGTACGTTACCGACGCACGGTTATTGGCTGAATTTTCCGGGCCAACATTCCTTCGGAATTTGTAACAACCATCTCCACAAAATACGTGCCGCTAGGCAGGTGCGAGCCATCGAGCGCTACCTCATGCTTGCCTTCGCTCACGAACACATCCGACATAACGGTCTCAAGGTTGACTCCCGCCACATCAAGAATACGCATTGTAACATATCCGGCCGAAGCGACTTCATAACTAAGTGTGGTTGTGGTGGAGAAGGGGTTGGGGAAGTTCTCTACTGTGATGTTCTTATTGTATTGCTCTTGTAGAGGAGCAGCGCTTGATTCGATCGGCAATATAGTAAACAGACCGCACGTTGAATCATGTGGAAGAGGGTTCGTATTTAACATGGACATCATGCAGACAATATGCTCTCCTCCTTTTATACCTGCAGTATTATACGAACCTTGTCGTGATGGGAAAGAAATAGTGTTTACCTTGCCATCGACTAAGAACACATCAATGATCGTGTCAGCTTGAAAAACCAATCGACCATTATCAACACGGTACAATAAAACCCTTACAGGTACACTATATAGTTGAGATATCGAGTCCCCGAGCAGCCAAAACTCTCCTCTGCATATAAACTCATTTCCTTTTAGGAGAGTATCATTGACTGTTGGGTAGGGAATATATGATATATGAATACTCGCATGTCTATCCTGCTCAAATGTACTTATGAGAGTATCGTCCATAGTAGTTTCATCATTTGTAAGATGTGATATACTATAGACGGTGAATTTCCCGTTCGTTAAAGGAGTGAAGGGGCGGAATGCCACTGTATCCGAAAATGCTGTTCTTGCATTTGCGATAAACGCTGTATCTCTATAGACGATATTCTGCGAAGGATCTTTGATCATTGTTGTGACCATAACATTATTTTGGTCATTGAGACCTGTACTTGTGTACGATGCCAAAACCTTAAACTTACCGTAGCTTACGGAATTGTTCATGGGTGAGACTATTGATGTTGCTTTTATATTATTATCCGTCTTGTCGTATATGATCAAAGAGCTAGATGCAAAATTATTGGATGGGTCTGAATTTGCAATTGGTGCTGTGTATAATATCATAGTATAGCACCCAGGTGATAGCGTTGTTGTGCCAATAATTCCATTCACCGGAAAGCTTACTTCTTTTGAAGAAGAGTCGTATGTTAATAACGGGACGACAACTTGAGACGAATAAACAAGTATGTCGTTGTCACATCGGCGAATTTC
>DATDEW010000442.1:0-4382 GCA_036522935.1 Kapaibacterium sp. (SeqCode) | reverse complement strand
CACACTTTACCACATACTCACAACTGATGAAGCTTACTCTCGTTCTTCTTGCGTTTTTGTTTTGCTCTACTTCTGTTCTTGCTCAACATACTCTTCAGCTTGATAACGGTCCGGGTGCATATTCGAACATTGTCGGTTCTTCACCCGGCGGTACATATATCCTACCGCCCGGAGGTGGTTTCTTTCTTATCTCAAGCCAAAGCCAAACTGTGCCGTGGCTGCTAGGTGGTAATGGCGGGACGGTCCCCGGTATGAATTTCCTCGGTACAATAGATGGACAGCAGTTACAGATACTTGTCAAGACAGGTGCTGATACGAACAATGCATTCATCCTTAACCCCAACGGAAGCATTCAGCACAGCGCAACGGGCGAACCTCGCGGAGCAAATGCAGTTGATCTTCAAGCCGCTCGGACCGATAGCACACAAATAGCTTCCGGTCCTAATACTGTGATAACCGGTGGGCTGGGTAATAAGTCAACCGGCATTGCATCATTTGTTGGAGCAGGACAGTTGAATCATGCCGATCACATTTCATCGGCAGTTGTCAGTGGTTCATATAACACAGCATTAGCAGACAATTCTTTTGTAGGTGCGGGGTATCGGGATTCTGCATTAGGATTTGCATCATTCGTCGGTGCAGGTCAGTATAATACGGCACTTCAGATGAACGATGCTGTTGTTGCCGGCGCGTTTAACTATGCTTCAGGTCAAAATACGTTTATCGGAAGTGGTTATGGTAATCGTATCTCGGGATTCGGCTCATCTATCGTATCGGGTGAATTGAATGAAGTGACCTTTATGGATTCTTTTATTGGTGCAGGTAACCGTGACACAAATACAGGCACGAGCTCTGCTATTGTTGCAGGTATGTATAATAAAACATCATCATTCGCTACGTTCGTTGGCGCAGGCGAGGGCAATGTTGCAAGTGCGTTTCATGCGAGTGTTGTTGGCGGGTATCACAATACTTCTAATGGCTTTGCTACATTTGTCGGCGGCGGACAAGGAAACTATGCCGATCACATATCAAGCGCAGTTGTTTCGGGTACATTTAATCAAGCAGTAGCAAACAATGCATTTATTGGCGCAGGTCACGCAGATACAGCGCGTGGTGATTTCTCATTCATCGGCGCAGGTGAAATGAATTCTACAAATGCAATGGATGCAGGTATCGTTGCCGGAGCACGTAACTATGCCGACGGACAGATGTCATTCATTGGTGCAGGTTGGGCTGACACAGTTTCAGGATTTGCAAGTGTGGTCACAGGCGGTCAACTCAATAAGGTATCAAGCCACTGGGCATTTATTGGCGGCGGTGGAAACAACCAGGTCACAGGCAACTATGCAAGTGTCCTCGGCGGACAAGATGCAAGTGCATCACTTTACGCTCAGCAAGCCCATGCATCCGGCAAGTTCGCGGTAACAGGCGATGCGCAGACATCTGACTATGTCGCACGCAACACGACAAGTGATGCTGTCGCAACAGAGCTATTCCTTGATGGCACATCGGCACGTATGGCAATACCAAGCGGTGCTGTCTGGAAATTTCATGTCCTCGTTGCAGGCACAACAGCCACAGGTGCGATCGCTGCAACATACGAACTTACCGGCGCTATAAAAAATGCAGGAGGCACAACATCTCTTATCGGAGCTGTTGGACAAACATCCGTTCTCGAAGATGGCGGAGCTGCCGCATGGGATGCAATTGCAATTGCCGATAATGCAAACGATGCACTCGTTATTCAGGTAACCGGCGCAGCCGCGACGGACATTCGTTGGGTAGCAAGGGTCGAGACAACAGAAGTGACCTTCTAATATTTACGTACCGCAGGTTTCCGACCTGCCTCCCCCAAAAGGCGGGTCAGAGACCTGCGGTACGTGTAACAAAACCAGGTTTCTGTTGTTATTTATACGTCGTCTTAATACGTACCAGAGTCCCTATGAAAAAAGCTATCGCATTAGTCTGTGTCCTCCTGGCAGTTAATTCTTTTGCCCAACAATTCACCCCGGTTGCATACTGGGAATTCCAGCATCCCGAACCGCAAGGCAATAATCTTCGCGATGTGAAGATGATTGATTCGCTTACCTATGTTGCTGTCGGTGATCAGGGGACGGTCGTTCGTACGTTCGATGACGGTGTTTCCTGGAAAGTAACAACGAAGCTGCTCGGATCTACAGCGAATTTAGTATCAGTTGATTTTGGTACTGGGAACACTGGTGTTGCGGTCGGGGGTACATCAATATTCTTTACCAACGACACAGGACATACCTGGAGACGTACGTCAGCACCCAATAGCGCGACGCTCTACCGGGTCCATTACGTTTCAGCTTCCCGCGTTTTTTGTGTTGGCAAGGACGGCGCGATCGCGCTTTCGATCGATTCCGGTAAATCATGGAAGTCAATCGTGCTTGAGACAAATGATGATATGCGCGATATTGATTTTAATTCACCATCGTATGGTATCATCTGCGCGACCAACGGCGTGCGTTATATCACACGTGATAGCGGCAAGATATGGAGCCTCTTCACCGATAACTCTGCCAACAGTTTGTTCTCGCTTGATTTTATTAATGGCAAGGACGGCGTGATGTGCGGCGAGTTTGGTTCGATCTACCTTACCAAGGACAGTGCAAAGAGTTGGCAGATGCAGGATATTCATCCTAACGGAAACACGAATGATGTAGTCATGCTCTCAAGTCAAAAGATACTTGTTGCATGTGATCGCCGTGCTGTCTATAAGACGACCAACGGAGGTACTACATGGGCGAACGCAGAGCCGTTCGGGACTGCATCGCTTAAGAGCATTTCATTCGCAGCGGATCTGAAGAACGGCGTTATCGTTGGCTCGAACGGTATCATCATGCGTACCTATAATGGCGCAGATTCATGGGAAGTTGTTTTTGATAGAGTGGTCTCTGATCCGGTCGGATTGAATTCGGTATATGCGATCGATTCCATGACAGTTGTTGCCGCCGGTTCTGCCGGACTTATTGTTCGTACAACTGATGGCGGTAAAGTATGGAAAGAAGTACCAACCACAATTACCGGCTCACTCTATGATATTGATTTCCAAACTCCTCTCGTTGGTACTGCTGTTGGTGATTATGGTACCATCCTTCGCACTCATGATGCCGGTAAAACATGGGTACCACAGCCATCTAACTCATCTGCAGATCTTCGCGGTGTAGATTTTCTTGATACATCCAATGGTGTTGCCTGTGGCTCAAAGGGTATCGTCCTGATGACGCAGAACGGCGGTTCAACATGGTTCAACATAACCGGCAACCCTGATACACTCAGTTTTCGTGATGTCGCATATGTCTCGCCGGACCGCATCGTTATTGTCGGCACACGCAGCAGAAAGGCAATAGACCCCGCACTCTTGAACCAGGGACATATAGTGATCTCTGATGATAATGGCTTCTCATGGAAGCAGGCACCGATAAGCGGAGTCGTGACCGATATGAGTTTTAACGAAGGATATACTCTCTCATTCCCTACTCCTGCCGTAGGATACGCTGCAGGAAGCTCCGGTGAGGGCAGCACGCGCCAAGGTCCGTGGGCTCGCACACTCGATAGCGGCTCGACATGGATGCTGATGGATTCGGCAATGAAGCATCCTGTTTATGGTATGTCATTCGCAAATCGTTACAGCGGTACAGCCGTCGGAATTGACGGAAGAACATCACATACATCCAATGGCGGCGCTTCATGGGTTGAAGTTAATAGCGGTACTGCATTAACGATGAATGCCGTTCATCATCCTACACTTCAAACTGCTTTTGGTGTCGGCTTAAAGACTGCTATCATTCGTTTGACGACGAACGATACGATCGTAACACTTTCAGCGCCGCGCACACCGGTCATGAAAACCCATGACATCCTTCGCAGCGTGTATCCAAATCCTGCAAGCGAACTTGCAACATTTGAAATAGGTATTGAACGTACAATGACAGTTACTCTTTCGCTCTTTGATGTCAAAGGCAACAAGGTCGCATCAATTTATGATGGTATACTTCCGAACGGTGTACATGAAGCAAATCTTGATGTATCAAAACTTACAGCCGGAATCTACTTCGCCCGTCTAGACAGCCCCGACGGCTCCGAGATGATGAAGGTCATCATACAGTAGCGCAAACGTCCCCGTTTGCACCCTCGCAGGGGGAAGGGCAGGTTTTAACCTGCCCTTTTTTTATTCTCTGCGCCCCCCCTCCGCGCTCTTCGCGTCTCTGCGGTTAAATTCTTCAAGATCTAACCGCAGAGACGCAAAGGACGCAGAGAGGTTCACCCGTAGTAATTTGCATTGACCTATGGCGTGATTCTTCCGTAGAGTGCGTTATCACATTGCATGAAACGCTCCTTACTTTTTCTGCTCCTCC
>DATDEW010000441.1:0-2154 GCA_036522935.1 Kapaibacterium sp. (SeqCode) | reverse complement strand
AAGAGGCACACTTTCGTGTGCCTCTTTTAATTAAATCAATGTACGTGTAAAGAGAACTTCTGCCTTACTGCACTACTATCTGCTTTGTCAGTGTGCCATCGGGGCGTTTCCACTCTATGAACCACATGCCTGGGGTGAGTTTCGGCATTGTGAGTTTTACCGAGCCGCGAATTGCCTCGAGTGGGATATCGGCGTGTTTGACGCCGAGCGTATTATAGATACGTATCACGCTTTCTCCTTCGCATAGACCTCTGATGTTCAAGCCGCCGCTTGTCGGGTTCGGGTATAGGTCCCACTGCCCTGTCGCGCTTGGTTCATAGTCAACCGATGTCTTCGGATAGGTAACAATGAACTGCCCCATCATGCCGTGATCTTCATGTGCTAAGATATGACAGTGATACATAAAGCAGCTATCGGAGTTTATCTCTGTTGCAAAGTCCTCGAACTTCGTTACGTACTTTATCGATTGACCATCTTGTACATAGACAACATCTTTCGGTCCGCGCATATATGCAGGGACGTTCGTATCTCCGTTAATAGAGAAGATGAAAAACTCGATGTCGTGAATATGGAATGGATGACCGATGCCGGAGATGTTCTTTATCTCCCATACTTCCGTGTTACCAAGGATAACAGTATCATTGACAAAGCTATGCTCATACGGCAAGCTATCGATCATGAACGGTGGTCCGGGTGCGAACTGATTTGTGAAGACAAGCTCCTTTACGCGGGTTGCGTCGGGATTCTTATAATCAGGTATCTGCCAGTTCACAAGCGCAGTCGGCATTGTGTGTATTGCCGGCGAGATAGTAGGATCATGTTTAACGATAAGACGCATAAGCGGCTGCGGGAAAGAATCAAGATTGCCGTTATTTGCCACGTAGCAGCCCGGGTTATCCCAATCAGGTCCGCCCGCTGCGCTCGGTACGATGAGCATCGGCATGTTCATCAGATAGAGTGTATCACCATCGCGACCGGTAAGATCGAAAAGTATCTCGTATCTCTCACCCGATGACATCGGTATACCTTGGTTATATCCCACGCTGTCAGCAATAGGAAGATATCCGCCATCTGATGCGATGATCTTGAACGGTATGAATGAATTCGTCGAGTCACCTGCATTTGCAATACGAAGCAGTAGTGCGCGCTCGCTTGCACCGTCTAAGAAACGGAAACGCACGACCTGATCGGGTACATTCAGATATGGTTGATATGCACCGTTGACCATCATGGTTGGTCCCATTGAACAATCCATATTTATATGGTTTGCCGGCTGCGAGCGGATGCGATCAAATTCTTTATCCTGAATGATGATAGGAAAATCATCTTTGCCGTAGGTATGCGGCAATTGTGCCTGAAGCGGATCATTATCATCGCGGACATAGATCATACCTGCAAGCCCCATCTGAACCTGCATCTGCGTCATCATGTGTAGGTGCGGATGGTACCACATTGTTGAAGCATCTTCCATGACCTTGAAGAACGGCTTCCATGTTTCTCCCGGCGCAATTGGTTGATGCGGTCCGCCGTCTGTCCATGAGGGAAGATGTCCGCCATGCCAATGCACGGTCGTCGTATCAGTAAGATTGTTCTTTATTTCAAAGAAGATTGAATCGTCTCGGTACCACATGAGCGTTGGTCCTAAGATACCAAGTGTATCCAAACCGGGTGCGTTGAAGCTGAACGTCTCGACGGGCATTGTATCTTTCGGCACGTAGAGGTCACGGTTCGGCCAGCCGACAACTTTATTTACCTCATCATCAAAAGGCAGCCCTTCGGGCTTGGTCACTTTATGAAAGAACTTCCGGTGCGTCTTATCGATGCTCATTTTCATCGTACTTGATACGCGCGATGAGAGAGTATCAGGAATTGGCATTGGCTCGACAAAATCTTGAGAATATGAATTTCCCGCTGACAGCATCACTGCAAGCAAGAAAGCATAATAGGTTTTTCGCATGATCTTATAGTAATGGTGAAAAAAACGATGAGAGTAGGTTTACCTACACAACACAACGGTACAAACATACGAAATAAACCGTAGGGACACACGGAAGTGTGCCCTTACTACTCAATAATGAGCTTTGTTCGCAGCGTTTGGTAGTTGCTGCGCTTTACTATCACTTCATACATTCCCGATGGAAGCGACTCAAGGTC
>DATDEW010000440.1:0-3532 GCA_036522935.1 Kapaibacterium sp. (SeqCode) | reverse complement strand
GTTGCAGTTCTATAAATAATGTCGCCGATAGTATCAATGGTGTCAGCGGTACCGTCGAGCGGACCGATACCATCGGTGCACGGCTTACACGTGGAGCAGTGACTGAGATCACTTCGCCATACATGCGTAACCGTATTGATTCGCTCCTCATGCTCGTCATGGCGCGTATTGATACTTCCGGAAACGGAGCTGTTAGTCGTATCGGCAGTACGCTGATCATCAAAGTAGATTCACTTCGCGATGTCCTGACAGGAGCTAAACTTGACAGTAATATTGCCCGTCTTGTGCGAACAGCTCTCGGACCTCAAACACAGGCGATGCTAAAGAACATTACCGGTGATCTGCGCATGACACTCAGTGATATAGATACTATTATCAATAGTCTTAAAGACACTGCCATCCTTGCAGGACTGATCGAGATGGTAAATGGTATTCTTGATACGAATAAACAGCAGGGACTCTTGACGATCGTCGATAGCGCTGCCGCTCTTGTTGCCCGACGCATTGACGGCGTACGGGGAGATCTGCGTTCTGATCTCTCGTTCGTACAGAAGAACGTAACATGGATACTCATCGCTATCGGCGCAGTAGCAATAGGCATCATTGGTTTTGTCTGGTGGCAGAAGCGAAAGTATGCGCGGCTTACACAACTGCTGACATTGCAGATACATGATATTCCAAATAAAACCGAGTATAACGAGCTCACAGCCAACATCTCGAAGAAAGCAAAAGAAGAGGGGCTTGAAAAACCATTGCGTGATCTCCTTTCCGAACAAGGGATATTAGGCAGTTCCGCACGGAAAGTCGTCACAGGAGAGAGATAATTCAGTACAGAGGAAAACGCGGAATTGGCAATTCTTCGCTGTCAATTCGGTATTTTTGCAGTTAAGAGATGCTAGACACCCATCTCTTTCTACATGAAGATATTACTTGCCGTTTTCTTAGTTATCGTTCTCCTTAGCTCGTCTGTATTCGCGCAGAAGCGATTTATCGAAGACTTTAAACCGTCAGGTGAGTTCAAACTTGGCATCTCACTCTTTACCGCACAAGAGATAGCCCTTAAGAACGGCACTGCATTTGCCGTTGAAGTACCATTAAAGATACAGATCGAAGGCGGCGAGGCATCGAGAGACATCCGTTCAACAGGTACATTCTTCCTCGGCGGCAGCGGCTATCTTACCGAGCGTTGGTCATTAGGGCTGCAGGTATTCTACGGGCAGTACGACGTGAATACTACCTATACGAGCGGCAATGCATTTGGATTTACAAACAGGTATTTTGGCGCAATGGGACGCGTTGATTTCCGATGGATAAATGATATTCAGTGGCAGTTATATTCAGGGGTCAGCTTAGGCGTGGCTGCGGTACAGTCACAATCGGTTGACGGCGATAAAGCCGATCAGTGGACTTACGGCGCACAAGGAACACCACTCGGTGTTCGGTATGGTGATCTCTTTGGAGTATTTGCAGAACTTGGATACGGCAATCTTGGCATCTTTGCTATAGGAGTAAACTATAAATTTTAATTCTACCACTAGTATATCACAACCTATGAAAGCAAAACTAACTTCTCTCCTTCTGATGCTACTGGTAGCATCAATAGCATTCGGACAAGAAAGCGATGACGATGAGTCATCGGGAAAAAATCACATCGGCGTCCGTATCGGCGCAGGTGAGAATGCTGTTATTGAAGCTTCATTCAGACATAAATTTATAGCACTCCTTCAGATGGAAGTTGATGCCGGTTATCAATGGGATGATACGTACTCACTCCTTGGCGTGAACGCTGCGCTGCACCTGAAGCTTCCTTTACTCTTGGGGATCCAGATCTTTGCAGGCCCGGGCGTCGGGATGAATACCGTAACGCCTGAAGGCGGCGAGTCAAAAGGTATCGGTGTCGGGTACTTACAGGCGGGATTGCAGATACATTTTGTGGGCATACAGGTCTCGCTTGATACGCGCATCGAAGAAGCGCTCTTTAATGAGATACCGGAGTATGAAGGCGGTAACTGGAACGGCGCGCTGGGTATACGACTTAAAATGTAATTGTCAGTATGAAAATAACTCTTGTAGTTATAATTAGTCTCCTATTTCTTCCGGTGCTCTCGCTGGCGCAGGACTCTGTAACAGCATCACCCAAACGAGATGCTATCGGTATCCGAGCCGGATTCGGTTCGGATGCATCCATCGAATTATCATACCGCCATAAACTTGCAAAGCTCTTTCAACTGGAGATCGACGGCGGATACCAGCATGATAACAGCGATGATTATGAACTCTATGGTGTCAGTGTAGCCGTTCATGCTTTTTTCGGACTCGGCTGGCTTGAAGGATTCTTTGGCTTCGGCATCCAGGCGGATCAGTATAAGCTTTCCTATAGTGATGAGTTCAAAAGCAACGCTACGTTCATTACACAGTTTGGTGTCCAGAAGGATATTTCTGACCTTTTTCAGCTTTCATGGGATGCCCGGATCAGCAAACCATTCATCGAACAGTTCGATGACGTCATCTGGAATACGGCAATAGGTGCACGGTTGAGGTGGTAGGAAGAATCCGGATATTTTAAATGCAGACAGGCTGTAACTCCTTACCTTCCAAAGCGTTTCTATTATATCCGGTTTTCAAAGCACCTAAAAAATGCTTAAAAAACCAAGAAACAACTCAATGTTGTTTCAAAGAAAGAAGTAAACGACACTAACACACATCTCACCCATCACACATAACCCGCCGCAAGGCGGGTTATGTATTTCTACTCTTTGATCACTTTCACCGAGCGCGTTGACCTTCCCTCATCAAACGTGAGGAAGTATACACCTTCTGGAATATCACGAAGAGAAATGCTCTCTTCAAAGACACCTTCGGTCTGAAACTCATCGTGAAAGAACATTCTCACAAGTTCACCACGTTCGCCGTAGAGCTTTAGGGTGCAATACGAATCACTCTCAAGTGTTGTGCGGATGGTGATCTTATCTGTGAGAGGATTTGGATACGCAGATAGATCTGATGTGATATACGTACCAGTATTATCATTCACATCTAACTCACCTCCCGCAAGCACACGCAAGATAGAAAAATCATAATTGGCAGTATCATTGCGGTAGGAATGTCCGGCGAGAATATATTTTCCATCTGATTGGATCGCCAATGCTTCTGTACCGTCACCTTGTGTTCCTACATCAAAGGATGCTAATCCATTTACCCCAAAACTTGTATCTCTTGTACCGTTACCGAAGAGTCGATACATTGTATTCACACTCTTTGTCCCATCATACGAAGCTCCGGCCGCAACTATTCGCCACGCTGAATCCATCTTCACCATATTTATCTGGTCGGTCTTGTTTGTGTTTTCTATCTTTACGATCCCGTTAACGCCAAAGCTGCTGTCAGGAATACCGTTGGCATGAAATCGGATAATAGCTGTACGCTCATACTTGCCATCATACCATAATCCAGCCACAAGTATTTTTCCGTCGGGCTGCGATGACATGCTCATAAGCCAATCCATTGTGTCACTAATACTAACGGCAGAACG
>DATDEW010000439.1:0-2308 GCA_036522935.1 Kapaibacterium sp. (SeqCode) | reverse complement strand
AAAACGTGATGGAGTTGTTCGGCAACATTCACGATCGCAGGTGAACCTTGCTTAAAGATGCCCGCTTTCTCTTTTGCGATAAGCTCAAGCGTATCGCCGAGTATCTGCGTATGCTCTAGGCCTATCGAGGTGATAACTGTTGCAAGCGGCTTACGCAGGATATTTGTCCCATCCAACCTACCGCCAAGACCTGTTTCGATCACAGCTATATCGACCTTCTTGTCGGCGAAATACTTAAACATGAGCGCCGTAGTAACTTCGAAGAATGTTGCCTTCACCTCTTCGACCTTATGCCAATTTGCTTCAAGGAAACTTGCAACGTAGTCTCTCGGTATTTCTTCACCGTTTACTTTGATGCGCTCGGTAAAGTTGACCAGATGTGGCGATGTATATAGTCCGGTCTTATATCCATTTGCTTGAAGTGCGGCAGCAAGCATTGAGGAGACACTACCTTTCCCGTTGGTGCCGGCTACATGGATAGTCGGATATTGTTCTTGTGGATTGCCGAGTGAAGCAAGGAGTTCGCCAATATTCTCAAGCCCGAGTTTCATCCCTGTGAACTCAAGGGCAAAGAGCTTATCTAATGCGTCGAGATAGTGATTATCCTGCGGCAAGTTCTTTTGCCTCCGCTTTAAGCGCTTTTGCTGCAACAAGTGATTCCTTCGTTACCGTCTCCCCTGCGATAAGACGCGCTACTTCTTCGATGTGCTCATGCTCACCAAGTGTGCGGATCGCTGTCGTCGTCGAATTCTTTGTAGTCGCTTTTTCCACGAGATAGTGTGTATCAGCAAATGCAGCAATTTGACTTAAATGTGTGATCGAGAGTATTTGGTGATCTCGCGATAACTCCTTCATTGCTTTCCCAACCTTCTGTGCAATGCGGCCTGATATACCCGTGTCAATTTCATCAAAGACAAGAACGGGGATAGCATCTGCTGCAGATAGAGCTGATTTCATTGCAAGCATAACGCGTGATATTTCACCGCCGGACGCAACTCGTGCAAGCGGCTTTGGCTCTTCACCATTATTATTTGAGATGAAGAACTCAATACTATCGATGCCATGAGAGTATGCTAATAGCTTCTGCTTTTCTACATCAACGAATGGTTTTCCTTCGTCTGATGAGAGTGTCTGCTCAACCGACACCTTGAACTGTGATTGTTCCATGCCGAGCTCTTTGAGCGTGATCAATATCTCTTTCTCGAACTTCTCTGCTGCTTTTTTTCGCTTATCCGTCAGCTTTTGAGCCAACAGCGAAAGCTCTTTACGAACTCGTACAAGCTCTTCTTTTCGAGTTTGAATGATCTCGTCAATATTCCCTTCCGGTCCAAGTTTTGACTCAAGTTCTTTGTAGAGAGATATCACATCGCTTAGTGTAGGACCATACTTCTTTTTGATACGAGTGAGAGCCATGCCCCGGTTACGAAGTTCACTAAGACGAGCCGGGTTGAACTCAACATTCTCGCTGTAATTCGATGATTCGTTTGATAACTCTTTGACAACGGATATCATTGTTGTCACTTCCACAAGTGAATCTGAAAAACGAGAATCTATCTTGGCAAGCTTCTCAAGAGTTACTTTTGCATCAGTAAGTCGTGAATATATCGAACCAGCATCTTCTATAAGGTTTGTATGAAGCTCGCTAGCAAGCGAGGCAAGTTCTTCGGCATTCTCAAGTATCTTAAGCTCTGCATCAATTTTCTCGTCTTCCCCCTCTAGTGGATTGATAGCAGATATCTCAGTCCTCTGGAAATCCAGAAAGTCACGTTCTTTCGTCGATGAATCCTTCTGCCGTGACAACTCAGCTATCTCCTTTTGAAGCTTAGTATATTCATCATACTTTGAAGAGTAGGACGATAGCTCTTTATCAACTGCGGCATAATTATCGAGAAAACTTCTGTGCCTCTCAGGCTGAAGAAGTGATTGATGTTCATGCTGTCCGTGCAAGTCGATCAATAGGTCGCCGATCTCTTTTAGAGATGAGAGAGTGGCTGGTGAGTCATTAATGAATGCTCGTGCCGCTGATTGCTTAGAGAGTTCGCGACGGATGATAAGCTCATCGGCTTCGTCGAATTCATTCTTTCGCAGCCATTTCTTGACATCAGCTAGTTTTGATATATCAAAGGTTGCTTCGATGATGGCCTTCATCTGGCCTGTTCGGATAAGGTCAGGTGAGGCTCGTTCGCCGACGAGTAGGTTTAATGCTCCAATAATGACGGATTTTCCCGCGCCTGTTTCGCCGGTGATAATAGAAAGACCTTTACCAAATGAAACAGTAAGTTCATCGGCAAGCGTATAATTCTTTAAG
>DATDEW010000438.1:0-5760 GCA_036522935.1 Kapaibacterium sp. (SeqCode) | reverse complement strand
CCGATCATCATCAGGTATCTGCGCCGCCTTATAGTTTTCCGCAAAGCGCTTACCCGAGAACGGCAGGTTGATGTAGTAGATACGGTCATATACCCCTTCTTTAAGCAAGAGCTTAGCATGCTGCAAACTGATACGGAGGTTATGGAATGCATCATCGCCCAGGATAATAGACTTCCCCATAGGTCCCGTAATATTAAATTTTATATTTTTTGGAATCAAAAAGGACATAATTGCGTATATTATATGTGTGGATGGGCTCAAAGTTGATAGTTTGATAGTTGATAGTCGATAGTTGGGGCTCGTTCACTATTCGTTTTAACAATTACATATACGCTTATGAAAACCATCGTAACACCGTTCGTTTTGTCGTCGGATGAGAGTTCACGTCTTCTTTCCTGCACCGAAAATGAGACCTCAATTATCCTCGGCGATGATGCTTACCATAACCTTCGCATCAGCTTGCAGCATGCGAAGCTGCTCTTAGAAAGCGGCGTCTATAGCCGTATCTACTACATCAACCTGCCGTTCTCCGGGAAGCGCTTTAGAGAGAACTATAAAGCCGCCGAAATACCCGAAGATAAACGCCTGGTCATGTTCAACGTATGCAGCGGCTACCTTGCCGAGACGATGCGCGATATACGGCAGATAATATCGAATCTTGGCGATGAGGGGCGCGCGGCAGTCATCATCAACTCATGGGAAATGAGTTCGCGCAGCTACCGCCACCGCGATGACCTTGTCTTCACGATCTATAGTATGCAGATGCTCGCCGAGTGCACGTTCTATGTGTACTCTGTTGCTGAAGCCAAACACATCATCATGCGCCGCTCCTCACGCGCGGGCTTTGGCAAATTAGTGATGATAGCCGATGAGCTTGTTGATCTTTCAACAGGTAAATACACCGTCGCGAAAAAAGAGAAGCAGGAAAAAGAGAAGGAAGATAAGCAAGCGGAGATCGAGAAGCTTTTGGTCGAGGTGGATGAGAAAAAGTATAGTTATTCCGAAGCCGATAAACTTGAGGGCGACCAGAAGAGAGAGTACCTTGAGAAGTACTACGAAGAGAACTATCGGATCGCGAGGCAGAAGGACCATAACATAGCAGTCCGCCGCGGCAAAAAGAACACGCCGTTTAGCTACGACGAGGACGACGATATGAGCGCATCGCTTGTCGAAGACAACCCGATAACGGTAGGACCCGATGGTGTTTGTGCAAACGTAGATGATAGGAAAATCAACGAGTTAGATATAGAAGTCGGCCAGGAGGAGGGGTATAGACAGGCGGCGTAGGGGGAAGTGGATAGTTGATAGTTAGGGAGGGGAAAGGTTGTCATTCCGAACGGCAGTGAGGAATCTGGATTTGGCAGACTGCTGAATTGAGAATGTATGCTTATCCCAGATCCCTCATTTCATTCGGGATGACAGGAAGGAAGAATGGTGTCATTCCGAACCGAGCGAAGCGAGTGTGAGGAATCTGGATATAGCAGACCGCTGAA
Source organism: Kapaibacterium sp. (SeqCode) (assembly GCA_036522935.1). Taxonomy (GTDB): domain Bacteria; phylum Bacteroidota; class Ignavibacteria; order Palsa-1295; family Palsa-1295; genus DATDEW01. The sequence continues at coordinate 4,267 of DATDEW010000438.1, read as the reverse complement.
TCGAGAGTGTGCTCTTGTCCCAGATCCCTCATTTCATTCGGGATGACAGGAAGAGTGATAAGTTGAGGGGAGGGTTTAACCGCAGAGACGCGAAGGACGCAGAGGGGCTCTCTGCGCTGATTCCCTCTGCGACCTCTGCGCCTCCGCGGTTGATCTTATTTAAGGGATGACTTTGCCTCAGGATGGTTGCTGGCATACTATTTGCATAGTGTATAGGTAGTGGTTCAAAAAAGAAAGAAAGGTAGGTTAGTCCAATGATACCACCAGTAAGAACAAGAGAAAGAACGGCTGCGCTTCTACCGAAAGATTACATCGCGCTTGAGAAAGCCCGAGAAGAGAAGGAGCGATTCTTTACGACCGGTGAAGATTTCGATAGAAGTGTCCGTCCGTTCTACCTCGATAGCAAGCAACTGCTTGCATTACAAAGTCATTACTTCCTGACCGATCGGCAGAACAGTCAAAATGGAACATGAAGTATGACTCTAAAGAGGCACCAGATGGAATTACCAACTGGCTTATATAAAAAAGAAGAGATCACAGCTACATTCAAGGTCGGAGTGCTTGAGGTAACTGTCCAGAAAGACAGGAATCACAAAGCAGCTCCGGTTGAGCAGGAGGTCCCTATCACAACCAACAAAGAATAGATCATTAGCTGTAAAGTTAGTGATCAAGTAAGAATCAAACATGATCAGCACCCGAAGTGAAGTCCTTACTTTTATGGTGCTGATCATTGTAATGTATCGGCTCCCCAGTTTTTAGGGGATTTTGAGAGTTCAAATAAAGGGTCGTACGTTCATAGTCTCATAGGACGTTTTTCGGGAGATAGTTGTTACCTTAGGCTAATACTATCTCACTCAAAAATATACAATGAGTAACGAAAACAACGAGCCTTTGGAGACGCCCGCCGAGCGCGAAGCTGAAGGTACAAACCAAGCTCCGGTACGCGATATCATCGCAGAACGTATGGCAGCCCGCATGGCGAATCAGCCCAAGCGCGAGCCACGAGCAGAGCCCATGAAAATAGAGCCGAAGTCGGAAGCCGATGACTCGTCAGAGGATGAACCAACGATGACAGAAAAGCTCCGCGATGAAGCCGAACGCGAAGAAGTTCTTGTCGAAGAAATAGGCGGCGCGCCGATCGTAACGGAAGTCCGTGAACGACCGGTACTGAAGCTGAAGTCTGAACTCGAGAAGTCGACCGAAGCAATGGAAGCAAGCCCCGAAGACATTCCGAAAACCGAAGCGGTTGAAGAATCCGAAGCTGAAGGCGACGAGACACAAAGTGAAGGCGGAGGCGATAAGCCGCGACGCAAATCACAACGTGAACGCCAACGCGAAAAGCAGATGCAGCGCAGAGCAGAACGCGATGCACGCAATGCAGCTAAGGGCGCAGAGCCGGCTGCGGAAACGACGCAGACATCACTTGCTTTTAAAGCAGAAGCGCCAGCACCTACTCCGGAAGTTCGTGAAGAACGCCCGGCACGCAAGCAGCTTGAGAGAGCAGAGCGTCCGGAAAGAGCGGAAAGAACCGAACGGCCTGAACGTAAAGAGCGAAATGACCGTCCCGAGCGCCAACGTCCGGATAAACCACGTGAAGACCGCGGACCGAAACTGGAGAACCGCCAGCGCCCCGACCAGGCAGCGAATAGACCGGGCGGAAGTAATTTTACCAGAGCTAAGGGATTAGCTTCACGGCTTGGTGTATCAGTTGTTATCCCACTCTATAACGAGCAGGATTCGCTTCGCGAGTTAACAGCAGCGATACGCGAAGAGCTTTTCAAACTTTGTGATAAGAACTACGAGATCATCTATGTCAATGACGGCTCGAACGACCGCTCGGCAGAAATACTCAAAGACCTTGTAGCAGGCAGCTCACGTATCATATCACTTACCTTCAGACGTAATGTAGGTAAGTCACCTGCATTAGCGGTTGGCTTCAAGGAAGCAAAGTACGGCATCGTCATTACGATGGATGCTGACCTTCAGGATGATCCGAAAGAGATGATCAATCTCATCGCAAAGCTTGATGAAGGACATGATCTGGTTACCGGCTGGAAAAAGAAACGCAATGACCCGGCATCGAAGACGGTACCATCGAAGTTCTTCAACATGGTAACAAGTTTCTTTAGCGGTATCAAACTTCATGACTTCAACTGCGGACTTAAAGCATACCGCAAAGAAGTAACAGAAGCATTGGAAGTCTATGGTGAGCTTCACCGTTACCTTCCGGCATTAGCACACTGGAAAGGATTCCGCGTAGCAGAAATTCCGGTAACGCATCATCCGAGGAAGTTTGGCAAGTCGAAGTTCGGCACAAGCCGCTTCTTCAAAGGATTCTTAGATCTCCTTTCGATCGTCTTTGTGAACCGTTACGGCAAACGTCCGTTGCATCTATTCGGTACCGTTGGTACACTTCTTGCAATACTCGGACTGGGGATCAATACCTATGTAACGATAGAGTGGTTCGGCGGTATAGCATTATCGAACAGACCGATACTGCTCTTAGGAGTTCTCTTAATACTTGTCGGAGTTCAGCTCATCTCATTAGGACTACTTGGTGAGATGATCGTCAAGAATAGCGGCAAGACGTTAGAAGCGGGTTATATCCGTGATAAACGTGCCGGCATTAAGCGTGATCCTTCTTCATCTCGTAGATAATGCTCTTACATACTGACTGTAGGCATTTCAGAGGCGACATCCCCTGCGCTCCGCACAAGGAGCATGGGGTACACTGCGATGGCTGCGAGTACTATGATAATATCACTGAAAACATTCTTATCATTAAACTCGGCGCAGCAGGTGATGTACTTCGTACGACACCATTACTGCACCGCTTGAAAGCAGATCATCCGACTGCACGGATCTGGTGGCTGACCTACACTCCGGAGTTAGTCCCAAAAACGCAAGTTGATAAGATACTCAAATGGAGCGCGGAAAGTTTAGAGTTATTATCATCGGTATCATTTTCAAGACTTATCAATCTCGATAAAGATCACTTCGCCTGCGCATTAGCGAACCGCATTGCCGCGACGAAGAAAGAAGGATACCTTCTTGATGAAACACTTGGCATTACGAAACCTGCCAACAGCAACGCTGAAGCGAAGTACCTGACAGGAGTCTTCGATGATATCAGCAAGTCGAACACCAGGTCGTATCCTGATGAGATGTTCGAGATCTGTGGCTACGAGTTTGATAATGATAAGTACATCATTGATGCACCTGAAGAGAAGACCTTTGCGGGACTTGATACTTCGAGACCACTTATTGGACTTAATACGGGAGCGGGCATCAGATGGACATCACGGCTTTGGTCAGTTGAACGTTGGGCGGAGCTCTCTAAGAAGCTAAGTGCTGCAGGATATAACGTAGTTCTTCTCGGCGGACCTGATGAAGAGCCACGAAATAAAGAGATAGCATCACTTTCTGGCGGCACAGCGCAATACATCGGGACTTTTCCGTTGAAGGATTTTATATCCTTGGTCAACAATTGTTCTTTGATAGTAAGCGGCGTGACAATGGCATTTCATATTGCTCTTGCCTTAGAGAAAAGAGTTGTTGTCATTAACAACATCTTTAATAAGTACGAGTTTGGCGATGTCTATGGACTTGGCGAGATCATCGAACCATCCAGGCCGTGCCAATGCTACTTCCGCGGGACATGCGTCAATAAAGAATACTTCTGCTTAGAGTATCTAAACGTTGATGATGTTTTCTCTGCGGTGAAAAGGCAGCTATCGTAATGGGAAGTTATATCCTATCTTAATGGTTGATTGCTCGGTAGCACTTCCATCATTACCCGGAAATATCTTCCATTTATCTTTATAGTTCTTTTCCAATTCATAGAACAGGACTTGGCATAATGCACCAAGCACAGCTCCTGCTAAAAGGTCTGACGGATAGTGAGCGCCGAGATAAGGACGTGACAACATCACAACCCCTGCATAGAGAAATGACGGAGCAATAACATACCATTTCGGAAAATGCAGCGATAGACCTGTTGCAATACCAACACTTGATGATGAGTGACCCGAAGGAAATGAAAAACCATGAGCACCTTCGGTGACAAGTCGGGTACCTTCGATGACATGATAAGGTCTATCGCGTTGGATAATGTTCTTCAGGATGACTTCACCAAGCAATGTACTTGTTGCAAGCCCGGCTCCGATCGAGAAACCTGCTACGGCAAGTTCTTTGTCATCACTTAACCATCCTGCACCGAATAAGCCAAGCGGCACTGCAGCGACCGGTACAAAAGCAGTATTGGTTA
>DATDEW010000437.1:0-2412 GCA_036522935.1 Kapaibacterium sp. (SeqCode) | reverse complement strand
CGCCCTTGTACCACAAGGAGCATGCGATGACCATGTGCTTGTGCTTATCCAGCTTGCAGGTGGAAACGATGGACTCAACACCGTCATTCCGCTTGATCAGTATTCAGCTTACACGAATGCTCGCTCGAACATAGCTGTACCGGAAGCACAGGTACTAAAGCTGACGAATGCAACGGGTTTGCATCCGCAGCTTAGTGCATTGCAAAACCTTTATACATCGGGAAAGTTAAGCGTAGTGCAAAGTGTCGGATACCCGACGCCAAACTTTTCTCACTTCCGCTCGACAGATATTTGGCTTAGCGCATCAGATTATGATGTTGAAATATCTACTGGTTGGCTCGGAAGATTTTTGGAGAAAGAGTATCCGGGATTTCCTGTCGGCTACCCGAACGCCTCAATGCCACATCCACTTGCGATACAGGTCGGTTCTGTCATCTCGCCCGCACTCGAAGGAGTTGCCGCAAATATGGGAATGGCATTTACCAATCCTACAACATACTATAACATTGAGAAAGACCTCACAGGCGCTCCACCGGCAACACGTACTGGCAACTACATTGATTATGTTCGCGATGTAGGTGAACAGCTTGAGAAGTTTGCAATACCTGTAAAGGATGCTGCACTGAAATTCTCGGCAAAGTCGGGCAAGTGGCCTGGCACTAATCAGAACACACTTGCCGACCAGATGAAGATCGTAGCGCAGCTAATATCCGGTGGTTTGAAGTCAAGAGTGTACATAGTAACACTTGGCGGCTTTGATACTCACTCATTCCAGAACAATGCTGGCAGTGGTCAGCAGTACTCTCACCCTCAGTTACTTGGATGGCTTTCTCAAGCTATTGATGCATTCCAGGATGAGTTGAAGCTGCAGGCAGTTGAAGATAGAGTTGTCGGTATGACATTCTCCGAGTTCGGTCGCCGAATCATGAGCAATGGCTCGGGCGGTACTGATCATGGTGCGGCTGCCCCTGTCATCTTCTTTGGTAAGAATATTAATGCCGGTGTTATCGGTGCAAATCCGACGATTCCTTCGGGCGTCTCTTCAGAAGATAACATCCCGATGCTCTTTGACTTCCGCTCTGTCTATGCATCAATAATGAAGGACTGGTTCTGTGCTGATGAAGCGAAGATACGCGATGTACTCTTCAAAGACTTCCAAATGATACCTATCATCAAGGGGTCAACGTCTTCATCCGTCGGACGTGAGGAGAATGGCAAACAGTCATCGATAGTGAACATGTATCCAAATCCGTTCATCACATCCACGAACGTCACCGTTCGGAGTAACGGAGAACATATCTACCTATCGGTCTTTGATGCAATTGGTAAAGAGGTTACGACACTTACTGATAGAATCCTTCCTGAAGGTGAGTATAAGATACCGTTCAATGCAAACACTCTTGCAAGCGGCACATACTATGTTCGGTTGCAATCGCAGTCGCATATCGAGACTCGTGCAATTCTCTTAGCAAAGTAACATAAAAAAAGCGGGCTCACTCAAAGTCGAGCCCGCTTCTAAATATGCTTTATAGACACAACACAGCATACTATAGACAGTAATATAAGTCTATTTTGTCACGACAAGTTTCGTAAATGCGACATTACCACCTGCATTGAGCACAGCCAAATACACTCCGCTGGGAGCATCAGCAGTCTTCCACTCAAAGCTGCTCACACCTTCTGAAAGCTCGCCCTGATAAAGCTCGTTAACCATTCGGCCTGTTAGATCATAGACTCGAAGTTTCGCGCTTGCTCTCCCTGATGTATTCGTGGTGATGGAATATCCATTTGAAGTCTTTGTGGCTGTTAGCGATGAAAGAAGTACAGGTGTACTGGGTTCAGACGCAACTGCACTCTTCACTTCATCAATTTTGAAATCCCAGATACCTCTGCCATGAGTACCAAAGCGAACTGTCTTGATCTCTGGTATGTACTCTACTGACCAATAGACATGGTCAGGAGCAGAATACCCTGCGATATCGTACCATTTATTCGTCTCACGAACATATACATAGGGACCTATCTCCGTTCCGGCAAAGAGCAGATCACCACTCGGAGTTGATGCCATACCATAGATAAGTGTCTTAGGTAATCCGGAATCGCGAGCTACGAATGTCTTACCATGGTCAGTAGAATAGAAGACTCCCGGATTTGAGTATCCGCTTCCTCCTAGATATAACTCGCCAAGAGTAGTCTCAGATGGCACAATAGATGAACCATAGAAATAATGACTCCCGGGGGCCGAAAATGAATCCGTTACTGACCACTTGATGCCTCTATCAACTGAATGGAAGAAACGTCCGTCAGTCGTAGTAACATACCAGTGGTTATGATCGATGGGTGAGATAGCGAGTGCCGAAACTCGCAGATTCTTGTTACTGTCGCTAAAATCAAACCCCATTCGTTCGGCAA
>DATDEW010000436.1:0-2443 GCA_036522935.1 Kapaibacterium sp. (SeqCode) | reverse complement strand
TACGATACAGTAACCGAAGCAGATACCAGAGAACATGCTGCGTACTTTGCACAAATGTTATCAACAGGTGATGTCGTCGTCCTTCGCGGTGAGCTCGGAGCAGGCAAGACACAATTCGCAAAAGGCATAGCACGAGGTTTTTGGCTTGATGAGGAAGAGGTAGCATCGCCAACCTATTCACTAGTCAATGAGTATGACATCAAGATGAATGACGGCTCCGACGGTAAACTCTATCACCTCGATTGCTACCGCTTCGAGAAGCCCGAAGAACTCTTAGAACTTGGTGTTGAAGAATATCTTTACCCGAAGCAAGCAATAAGTATCATAGAGTGGCCCGAACGCATCGAGCAGTACTTGCCGGAGCATTATATTGAAGTCCATATCGAAGAGCTAACTCCGCTGGGAAGAAAGATAACTATCACAAAGAAATGATACTCGCTATTGATACTTCGCTTTCCGCATTACGCATCGGACTTTTCTCGGATGAAGGGAAAGAGCTGACATCATACTATTATACTCCCGAGCCGAATGAACGCGGCATACATGATAAACTTCTGGCAGAGCAGACCAAAGGACTTCTCACATTTCTCGGAGCAAAGGCGAAGGATATTTCACTTGTAACGCTCATCAATGGTCCGGGGTCTTTTACCGGGCTTCGCATCGGCCTTGCATTTGCCAAAGGATTAGCATTCGCTAATGGCTGTCCCATCATTCCACTTACGGCACATGAGGTGATGGCTTCGGAGTTTGGTGGCGAAGAATGTTATCTTCTTTATCCCGGCTATGAAAAGGGTTCATACTATGCAGCTAGTAGCGCTTCACCGAATGATATATCGATCATCAAGAAAGATGATCTGGCGGGGAAGAAGGTTGCCGGAGAGGCAAGTCTTTCACGAGAGTTCGAAGAGTTTATGATGCTTCCATTATCACTTGAAAGAATTGTCTCCCTAGCATTAACAAAAGAAGGTAGTGACATCTCATCGCTTGAGCCGTTCTACTTCGCGGAGTTCAAGCCGCATCCTGCGGCACTTCAGAGTTAACGTCTTTTCAACTTGGCAACACATTCGATGTGCCATGTCTGGGGGAACATGTCAACTGGCTGTAGTTCAAGGAGTTCATACTTCTCTGATAGTAGTTCAACATCCCTAGCTTGTGTGGCTGGGTTGCAGCTGATGTAGCTGATACGCTCCGGAGCCAATTCGAGAATTTCACGGATGACATCAGGATGCATTCCGCTTCGCGGCGGGTCGATCATCATCACATCAGGTTTCGGATAGTGAGAAAGCATCTCATCGCTGACCAATGCATTGCGAATATCACTTGCAACAAAATCTACATTGGAGATCGCATTTCGCTCGGCATTCGACTTTGCATCAGCGATAGCCGACGGAGCAAGTTCGATACCAAGAGCAAATTTGACATAAGGAGCGACGAAGAGAGTTATCGTCCCTGCTCCGCAGTAAAGGTCCCAAAGGACATCATCGCTCTTTAGGTCAGCAAACGCACGACCCACTTCATAGAGCTTTGTTGCCTGAACGGAATTTGTCTGGAAGAATGAATTAGCTGAAATGCGATAGGTAGCCTCGCCGATCTTATCACTGATGAATCCCGAACCAGTAATGACATACTCCTTGTCACCAACTGCAACGCCGGCTCTTCTACCATTGATGTTATTTATGACAGTCGTTGTTTCTGGTACTTCATTATGGATACGCTCGGCGAACATCGTGATGAGCTTCTCATCGTAATGAGACGTCACAAGATTGACCATCATCTCTTTAGTATGATGAGAGTTTCTGACGACAAGAAAGCGAAGAAGGCCATCAGGACATTTATCAGGATGAAAAACGCGAAGATCATTTTCTCGAGCAAAACTTCTGGCAACTTCCATTGCTTTCTTGGTTGCGGCATGGGCAATGAAACACTCTTTGGTATCCATCACCCTATCGTAGCGACCTTTGACATGCATTCCAAGCGCGAACCTATCAAGAGCACTATCAACGCCGATCTCATCTTCAGTAAGCCAGCGCTCTTCGCTGAACGAGAATTCCATTTTGTTGCGGTAATGATATTCGCTGTCATTAGGGATGCAGGGCAGAACCGGAGGATTCTCAACTTTCCCGATACGCTCGAAAACGTCGCGAACCTGCTTCTCTTTCCAGAAGAGTTGCTTTTCATAATTCATGTGGAGCAGGGCACATCCGCCGCAGAGGCCAAAATCAGGGCAGATCGATGGGCGGCGTTCAGTAGAAGGAGTGATTATCTCAGCGATCTTTGCCTCTGCAAAGCTGCCTTTGGCTTTGTAGATTTCGGCATCAACTGTCTCATTAGCCAATGCACCTTCAATAAAGACAACATATCCGTCATCGCGGCGGGCAATCGCTTTTCCCTCAAAGGCAAGGGTATCGGTTGTAAGCCGAAGGATGGAGCCCCGTTCGGGTTT
>DATDEW010000435.1:0-2627 GCA_036522935.1 Kapaibacterium sp. (SeqCode) | reverse complement strand
GGCTTTTACTTTTTGGATCAGCAAACGCTACAACAACATGTCCCGAGCGAGTGAATAATATGTCTTGAACAGCCCCGGTATCTTTTCTTGTACCGATCATCACCCTGTCACCGGCACTAAAGAGCTTATCTATTTTTCCGGCAGCTGTTATCTTTGTTAGAAACAGACGAGAGGTATTTGGGGGTGAATCCTTTGGGTATTCGAAGCCTACGGCAAGCGAGCTTCCATCGGCTTGAAGCTGTAAAGAGGATAAATAGCTGATCGTTTCAGGACTTCCGTCAATATACAAACCGCTCGTTCCGAATGAACTATCTATCGTGCCGCCCGGTAAGATGCGAAGTACAAATCCATAGATCGGTTGATCCCTTTTCAACAGTATGCTTCCATAGACAAGCAACTTGCCATCAGGCTGTTGGCAGATGGCAGATCTTAGTACATATGCGGCCGGATAGAAGAAAGTACCCGACGATCCGAATGACTCATCCGGTTTTCCACTCTCTGTAAACTTCGTTACATTTAATCCTAATGAGATACTGTTAGTATCACGTACTTCACCTGCAGCGACTATCTTTCCATCCGGAAGCACGCAAATATCATGAGTGTGATAAGAAGGGAGTATAAGGGCTCCATCATCCGCGAATGTCTTATCAAGATACCCCGGCTGACCGTGGACGAGACCGGATGCGAGGACGAGAAGGGCGAGTATGAGGGTGATGCGTTTCATACAAATACCAACACACTACTGCTTAATTAGTTTTGCCGTTTGGATTGAGCCGTTCGATTCTATCTGCAAGAAGTACACTCCCGATGCAAGCCCGCGAAGATCGAGTTCTTCTTTATGCTCGCCAGAGGTGCGGTATTCATCCTGTGCGAATGTTCTCACTTCCCTTCCGCTCTCATCGCGGAGTGTGATGGTGCACTGGCTGCTTGCAGTGAGAGTGTAAGTGACGGTGCAGTTGTCGGTGGAGGGGGTTGGGTGGACGGTGATGGGATTCGAAAATATTGTATTGGAAGGTACATTCAGAGTTGGTTTATTATTCAATCTACAAAATACAGCATACCACCACCCACCATTTCGAGTATTATTGGACCCTGCTACAAGATACTTACCATCACTCTGAACTGCTATAGAATTTATTTGGCTCACATATTTTGACAATCCGGCATTCATCCTAGAACCATCATACAACGAATCGAGCTTGCCGTCCTCGTTGTAGCGCATAATAACCGAAAAACGTCCTGACGAATCATCAATAAATCCGGCATGAAGAGTGTTTTTATTCGAATCTATATTGATCAGATATAGATAGGGTAGATAATTGTCGTACGGCAATAGTGGAATTCCAAAATTTCCAAAGGACTCGTCTATTTCCCCATTTGATAAAAAACGGGTCACCACTGAAATTGTTCTGTCATTTGTTGCAATACCAACCGCACATACAATGGCTCCTTCGGCACTTTCCTTGAGAGCTAAAACAAAATCTCTTGCATCGGACAGTTTTTCTCTAAGACGCCCCCCACCCCATTGTGATGAATCAATATTACCATCACTATCGGTCATAACCATTTGCAATGGTGAAGTTTGCAATAATGGTGAACAGCCAAAAATTACCTTCTGGTCTTTATACAGAATTGCGCCATACATATACCCGGATTTGTTTTCCGAATCAATCGTCTTTCTCCCATTATCCCCGAATGACACATCATTTTTTCCTGAAGAAGTAATGCGAGTGATTGTCGGAACATAATACGCCCCCGTATTATCGCTACTCTGTTCAGCACCTACAGCCAGAATCGAACCGTCAGCGTTAACTTTCAGGTCTTCGAAATATCCTTCGTCAGGAGTGTATATATTCAGGTATCCTCCATTATCCCCAAAACTACTATCAATATTCCCGTCTACAGTAAATCGGACTATAGATGGTTTCAGTAAACGAATACTATCACACCATCGGTCACCATAAACCAAAACTCCGCCATCAGGACATAAAAATAGACGTGCTTTGGTAAGACTATAAGCTGGCCCAAACAAACGATACCCATGATCACCAAATGAAGAATCTATCCTCCCATCGCTCAAATGTTTCATCACATATATGTATATGTATGCATTTACTCCTTTGGCAGGGTCTATCATCCAACCAGTATGCATGAATTTCCCACTATCTAAAGCAATAATATCTAAAGGATAGATCTGTTTACCGTTGCTATATGCTACTTTTACCACTCCCCCATCCCCAAACGTTTTATCAAGATAGCCTGCTTGCCCGTAGGCGAGGGCGGAGGTGAAGAGGAGAATGGCGAGTATGAGGGTAATGCATTTCATACAAATAGCAACACGCTACTGCTTAATTAGTTTTGCGGTTTCTGTTTTGCCGTTGTGTTCTACCCATAGGAAGTATACACCTGTGGCAAGTCCGCGCAGATCGAGTTCTTCTTTATGCTCACCGGCTGTGCGGTACTGATTCGTTGCATATGTACGTACTTCTCTTCCGCTCTCATCGCGGAGCGTGATGGTGCATTGGCTGCTTGATGCGAGTGTGTATGTTACGGTGCAGTAATCGGTGGAGGGGGTCGGGTGGAGGGTAATATAGGAAGATAGCGAAGAAGCTCTGGAGGTATGCAAT
>DATDEW010000434.1:0-5089 GCA_036522935.1 Kapaibacterium sp. (SeqCode) | reverse complement strand
ACTGTTGGTGTAGCGTATGCAGTTGAAAGAATAATTGTAGGCAGTGAGATACTTATTGCCCCAATTCATCTTCTTATCCTCCGCAGTATTTTATTCGTTGGTGCACTTACTTCGCTCTACAAGCGATTCTTTTCCGCAAGCGAGATAGAGCTTCTCAAAGGATTGCTTCGTCGTAAATAAAAAGACCGGCATTTCTGCCGGTCCTAGCTTCACTAACTTTAGTCTCACGTTCTCTTCTTACCGCAGGTCGAACCTTAAGCCCGTTGGCAACCCTGATGCACCGCCATAGCTTTGGTGTTTTCTGACAATACTGATATTGCCGAGGATCACCGTGCTTGCGAGTTTGCGTGCGGCTTTCGGGGCTGGTACAGATGTACAAAGCTCGGGTCCGCTGTGTGCGGTCCGAATTGGTGTTTCAAGAATGTTATCTGTTCTGTATTTATTACTATTTATCATAGTCGTTCCTTATGTGAAAGAGAAGGAGCGAGATAAAGCTAACCTCGTCTTTATGGTAAATGGTTCACCAGTTGGATTTCGTCTGGTATACCAGTTGACGAGCTTATCCGACAACTACATTCACAAGTTTATCAGGCACTACAATCAACTTTTTTATAGACAGATCACCGACATACTTTGTGATCTTATCATTACCGGTAGCAAATTTTTCAAGTTCCTCACGTGAAAGTCCACGCGGTACCTCGAGTTTGTCGCGCACCTTGCCGTTAACCTGTAAAATGAGGGTGACTGTATTCTCGATCGTCTTTGCTTCGTCATATTCAGGAAATACAGAATCAAAAACAGAGCCGCTGTTACCGAGGCGTCCCCACAGTTCTTCCGTGATATGCGGCGCGAACGGCGCGACAAGTTGTACCATCGTCTCGATACAGACCTTTGGGACAACAGGATTATCACCGGCAGCAACTTCATTCATGAATATCATGAGTTGGCTGATAGCGGTATTGAAATGAATATCATCAATATCCTGACGTATCTTCTTGATGGTCTGATGCATCACTCGCTCTTGCGCCGTGTTCGGTGCATCGTTTGTCCAACGGTTATGCGTCTCTTTCGTCTCATCATCTGCAACGAGTCGCCACAAGCGATTAAGAAAGCGATGGACGCCGGAGATACCTTTCGTATTCCACGGCCCTCCTTGATCGAGAGGTCCTAAGAACATGAGGTACATACGGAGCGTATCAGCACCATACTCGGCGATGATATCATCCGGGTTTACAACATTACCAAGTGACTTTGACATCTTTGCACCATTCTCTCCGAGCAGCATTCCCTGATGGAAAAGCTTCTTGAAGGGTTCGGGGTAATGCACCACGCCAAAATCATAGAGCATTTTATGCCAGAAGCGTGAATACAGCAAATGCGTCACGGCATGTTCATTGCCGCCTATATAGAGATCAACGGGATTCCAATAGTCATCCGCTTCTTTTGAGATAGCTTCCTTACTGTTGTTCGCATCTGCATAGCGAAGATAATACCATGAAGATCCTGCCCATTGCGGCATTGTGTTCGTCTCACGTTTTGCCGGTTTTCCCGTTTCCGGGTCTGTTGTATTTACCCAATTGGTGATCACCGCGAGAGGAGATTCACCCGTTCCTGAAGGGGCATAGCTTTTCACTTCTGGGAGAGTAACCGGCAGGTCGGAAATATTTAATGCTTTTGCATATTCGCCATCACCGTCGTTCACATAGATGATAGGGAATGGCTCACCCCAATAACGTTGACGCGAAAAGAGCCAATCGCGCAGACGAAACTTGATCGCTTTTTTTCCAATTCCTTTTTCTTCAACCCACCCAATAACTTTTTCTTTTGCTTGGGCTGTCGGAAGTCCGTTGAAATCAAGACCTGTTGTAGTGCTGGAAGAATTCATTGCGACGCCTTCATCGGAGCGGACATCATTCCAGAATGCTTCCGGGTCTTGTGCTTTCGACTGGTCAAAATCGACAACATCAATGACAGGCAATTTGAACTGTTCTGCAAACTCATAGTCCCGTTCGTCATGTGCAGGTACTGCCATAATAGCACCTGTCCCATACGAGATGAGCACATAATCAGCGATCCAAATTGGTATCTTCTCACCTGATGCAGGGTTAATGGCATACGCTCCCGTTGCACATCCTGTCTTGGACTTTGCAAGGTCTGTTCGCTCAAGTTCGCTCTTGGTTGCAGAGCGCTCTTTATACTCTTCTACCTTTTTCTTTTGATCTGTCGTTGTTATAACATCAACAAGCGAATGTTCAGGTGCCAACACCATGTATGTTGCACCGAAGATGGTATCAGGACGGGTTGTATAGACGCGGATCGCTTCGTTGTGTCCGTCTATTGCAAAATCTATCTCTGCACCTGTACTTTTACCGATCCAATTGCGTTGCTGCTCAACGGTGTGATGCGGCCAATCGATAAGTTCAAAGTCCTGTAATAACCTATCGGCATATGCTGTGATGCGGAGCATCCACTGCCGCATATTGCGGCGGATAACGGTAAATCCTTTTTCTTCTTGTTCAGGTACTTCCTCATTCGCAAGCACAGTCCCAAGCTCGGGGCACCAGTTTACGGGTGCATCGTGCAAGTATGCAAGGCGGAAGTTCGCTAATATGTCAGCTTTCCTTTTGTTTGTGAATGAAGTCCAGTCGGTTGCGGAAAATCCATCACCACCTTCTGCCTCAAACTTCCGTATGAGTCCTTCAATTGGCTTTGCCTTGTTTTCGGTCGTATCGAAATATGAATTGTATATCTTCAGGAATATCCACTGTGTCCATTTGAAGAAGTCCGGGTCCGTTGAGTTTATCTCGCGATCCCAATCATACCCATATCCGAGCATATCAAGCTGCTTGCGGAAGTTGATAATGTTTTCTGCAGTTGTAATGGATGGATGAAGTTTCATCTTGACAGCATATTGCTCTGCCGGAAGTCCGAACGCATCCCAACCCATCGGATGAAGTACGTTGAATCCGTTCATCTTTTTGTAACGGGCGATGATATCCGTACCTGTATATCCGAAGGGATGCCCCATGTGCAATCCGGCTCCTGATGGATAGGGAAGCATATCCATGACATAGTATTTTGGTTTGGACGAATCAAGCGGGGCACGAGAAGAGTGATTCTCACGCCAATGGTCCTGCCATTTTGGTTCTATTTCGTTAAACGGATAAGCCACGAAGTACTAGTAAATAATAAATATACAATGAAAAAATGAAATTTTGGTACACCCGCAACATTCATCAGTTGTCAGACGTTACCAATTGGCATATTAAGCGCTTTTTATACAAATAATTAGGTTATTAAAACGTTGTAAGTTCCCGTAGCGTAATTTTGCACTCATGAAACGTACTTTTTTACTTATTTTTACACTACTTGCCTCAACCTCCTTTGGGCAAGGAATGCCCATTGATAGCCTGATGGGACGCCTCACTGCTGTGTATGGAGATACACTTTGTGCCTCTCTTCGTGATGCGCTCCCTATCCGATTTGATAACCAACGAGTCTGGGGGTTGGCGACAGGAGATTTCTCAAGCGACGGCAAGCCCGATCTGGCTATTTCGTTGTATGATATATCGGTCGGTGGAAGAGTTGTAACAGTACATCTCCTCCAGAATGAAGACAGCAGAGAGTTTAAGGAGATGTTCAGTAAGAAATATTCTTACCTTGAAACGCCTATCGAAGTTGGTCTTGTCAATGAAGGGTATATTCTCTATATTGTTCAAAAACCTGATGATAGCAATTGGATACAAGAGGGGTACACTGTCTTTGCCGGAGATGTGATAACTCTTGATGAGTTCGAGACACGCAAGATAGAACTCGGTGCCGGTGGCAGTAAGACCAAACCGTTCGGTTATGAGCTTTATCGCAGTTATGAATCGCTGCTAACAACAGAGAAATACTTTGATATGAAGAATTCTAACCAAATTCTCTCTTCTAGGTATTACTCCTTCCCGGCATATAGCCGCCTTCGGAGTGTCTATCCCGGTTATGGCAAGGATATGTTTGACACCTCTGCCAAGTTTATTGTCAAAGGTGGAATTCATCGGAAGGATGATAAAGATGTTTCGATAGAAAAAGCGCTTGCAGCTTACGATGATGAATATATTTACTACTCCATTACTGTCAATGATGATCAGGTTTGGGGCGGCAATGATAAGATGGAATCCAATGACCGTGTTGCGCTCTGGTTCGATATGTTTAACGGAGATAATAGGTACATCACAAAAGCCACCAAGAACGCAGTACCAACATTTCGCACGAATGCAGACTCCACGATATTTAATGTGATCTTTTCAATGCCTGATATTATGAGTCGAACTCCGAAGCTCACGGTATCAACAGTTGCAAATCTTACCGATGCTCAGCAAGAGGCAGGGAAGCTCATCCGCGGACTTGTAGAGCGCGACACTGTAAATAAGATGGTGTCGGGGTATACTCTAAAAATTCGTATCCCTTTTGCATTCTTTGGCCTAGAAACAAATCCTGTCGGTGCGTATGAAAGTCGGGCAGCGGAGAATGTCTTTGATAGTAAGGACGGGAAGAAGAAAAAGCTTCGTTCGATACGTGACTTTTCTTCATACCCGCGTTTTGGGTTTACCGCCGTTGCAATAGATGTCGATGACCCGAATCTCCCTGATGAAATAACAATGCAAGCAACATCGGATTTCAGACCGAATGATCCGTCGAGTTATGGTGAGTTGCTTCTCATACCCACGGGAGATTTCTATGGTTCGGTCGCACCAACCTATCTCAAAGAGCTGACAGAGCAGATCCAGCAGGCGGGGTACTAATTCATGAATGGTATCATCCTCTTTGATGGTGTGTGCAACTTCTGCAATTCATCAGTGAATTTTATCATCGATAGAGATGCTGCCAACTACTTTAAATTCGGCGCTCTGCAATCCGACGAAGGGCAAACTCTGCTTAAGAAACATAACCAAAGTACAGATTCTTTCGATACCCTGATACTTATCGAAGGTGACGGGCTCTATACACGCTCGACTGCAGCTCTTCGCATAGCAAAGAAGTTAAGCGGACTTTGGCCATTATTTTATATATTCATCATCTTACCAAAGTTTCTACGAGATCCGAT
>DATDEW010000433.1:0-10216 GCA_036522935.1 Kapaibacterium sp. (SeqCode) | reverse complement strand
TATCTTTGTATAATCAGCTTCTGCTCCGATAGCATTGATGAAGTTAATGCTTCGAGCTTTATACTTTGCATTCTGACCCCAAAGGTTAGCAGAGATGCTAATTGCTTCAGCTGTTGACATTCTCTGTCGGAGTATGTCAGCATACTCTCTTCTAATTGGCGGACGGTTACGCATCAAGCGCCAATCTCCGCCACCCCAATCCCATTTATCGACGTAATAGACCTCCGTCTTCATACTTGAAGCCGTTTTTTTAAACAATGACTCCATTCCGTCGATGAATGCACCCATTAAAGTCACGGTGAAGATACCTATAAATATACCAAGCATCGTCAACCCTGCACGTAGCGGGTTTGCCTTTATTGCCTTACCGGCAATAGACAATGACTCTGATATATTATGAATAATGGGCATTATCTGACCTGCTCATCACGCTCGATCTTACCATCACGAACTCTGACGATGCGATGTGCATGACGTGCAATTTCTTCTTCGTGCGTTACGAGAATGATCGTGTTCCCTTTATCATGCAATTCTTGAAAAAGATGCATGATCTCATCGCCGGTCTTTGAATCAAGGTTACCTGTCGGTTCATCGGCAAGGATGATAGATGGGTTCGTGACGAGCGCACGAGCAATTGCAACACGCTGGCGTTGACCGCCGGAGAGCTCGTTCGGCTTATGCGTTGCTCGTGAATCAAGACCAACATTCACGAGTGCTTGATATGCGCGCTCTAAACGTTCTTCTTTCTTTATCCCTGAATAGACAAGCGGTAGCTCAACATTGTGCAGAGCATTGCTACGAGGTAAGAGATTGAAGGTCTGGAATACAAAACCGATCTCACGGTTGCGAATTTCGGCAAGTTCATCATCATCAAGACCTGCAACGTTCGCACCGTTAAAATAATAATTACCGCTTGAAGGTGTATCAAGACAACCAATGAGATTCATCAGTGTTGACTTTCCTGAACCGGAAGGTCCCATGATAGCAACATATTCATTACGTTTGATACCAACTGTCACACCGCGAAGCGCATAGACCTTCTCCTCGCCCATTTCATAGACGCGAAAAATGTCTTCAAGATAGATGACCGAGGAATCGGGAGTATGCATAATTATTTTTTCTCCTCTTGTTTTGCTTTGACAGCAGATGCACCCTCGACACGAATAAGGGACTTGTCTTTCAAGTCCTTTGATACTGCCGCATAGTTGCCTTTGATTATCTCTTCGCCACCCTTGATGCCTTCGGTGATCTCAACATATGAATTATCGGATATACCGGTCTTCACAGGTACTACCTTTGCTCTGCCGTTCTCAACAACAAAGACGATAAGCGGTGAGCTGTCTTCCTGCTTCTTCTGCTCTTTCTTTGCGATCTCTGAAACTTCTGCAGTCTCGTCGTCTTTTTTCTCTTCAACTTTAGCACCACCCATTGTTACACGGCGGGTAACGGCCATGATCGGTACGGCCATAACATCAACTTTCGTTTCTGTCTCGATCTTTGACGTGCAGCTCATACCAGGGCGAAGCTCGCCTTCAGTGAAGTCTGTCAATCGAATTTTCACTGCGAAGTTTGTTGATTGGTCCTGCGAACCGACGCCTTTTAGCTTGGCGCTGTTTGCAATTTCTACCACAACACCTTTAAATGTTCTGCCGGGAAATGCATCGATTGTAACGCGAGCAGTGTCACCGAGAGAGATATTGACAACGTCATTCTCGTCAACTTCTACTTCCGCGTTCATGACTGAGAGATCCGAAACTGTCATCATCTCTGTACCCGAGAACTGGCTTGTTCCAACGACCTTCTCACCAAGCTGACTTATAAGCTGGGTAATAACACCCTCCATCGGAGACTCCACGGTTGTTTTGCGAAGCGATTCAGCGAATTGCTTTAGCTGGCTTTGCGAGGAAGAAACATCGAACTGCGCTGCCTTAAGGTTTGCGTCTGCTACATCGAATGATGCTTGCAACTGTTCAATTTCTGAAGATGAGACGATCCCTTTTGCATTAAGTTCTTTCCCGCGCTTTAAAGCAAGCTCTGCCTGTATGCGTTGAGCACGTATCTGCTCGACACGCGCCTGTGAGCTCGCCACTGACGATCTTGCTGCATCATACTGTGCTTCAATACTTGTCGGCTTTATCTTTGCAAGAAGCTGCCCCTTCTTTACTCTTGCGCCTTCTTTATATGGAAGCTGTGTTATTTCACCCGATACTTCTGGCGATACTTTTACTTTGTATTCCGGCTGTATCTTCCCTGTTGCCTGAACAACTTCCGTTATTGTTCGCTTTGATGCCTTCTCTACCTGAACGGTAATGGCTTTTTCTTTACCACTATTCATAGCGATAAGCACACCGACCACGACGATGATCGCAATAAGGGAGATCCATATCCACCGATTGCGCTTCTTTTTCTTCTTTAATTTATCAACGACGGTCTTTGTCGTTGTGGCATTTACTGTAGTATTAGTATTGGTCGAATCCATGATCTATATAACTAGGATAAAGGTGATGATAATATAAAACTTAGTAATTCCACCGGCCGAGCTGATACTCGAGCACTCTCTGTGCGAATAGCAAGGTATAGATGGCATTTACGCTGCTGGTGCGCGCTTGCTGGATCGTTGCCTGGGCAACAATAACATCCGTCTGTGTGCCTGCGCCAACGCGATAACGTTCTTCGGCAGAACGCAAGCTTTCTTCGGCTGCTGTCAATCCTCTCTGCGCTGCATCAACTGCGCGGTCTGCGTTACGAACAGCATTCATTGCCTTTGCAATTTCAGAACGATAGAGTTGTTCTTGCTGCTCAAGGTTGATCTTCAGTCCTTCTATGTCTATCTCTTGTTGTTCAACTTGAATGCGATTCTGCATTTTGTCGAATATCGGGACAGACAATGTAAGACCTCCATAATACGCATCTTGTACGCGGATCTTCCCGATCTCTTGATCAGAACCGGAGCCACGCAATCCAAAATCTCCATCTAATCTCGGTAAAAGGGATGACTTCGTAACCCCTACAGATGCTTCACTTGCCATGATAAGCGATCTAGATGCTGCGAAATCCTCACGGGTCGTTATGACCTGCTGGATCTCTTCTTCTTTTGGAATGATGGTTGCAGATCTTGCTTTTAACGAGCTTATTGAAGTATCAATGCCTGAGGCAGAAATATCATATTTTTCATATGAATTTGCCGATACATTTAACACATAGAGCAGATCAGCTTTTGCATTATCAAAATTATTCTGTGCTGTGATCAGGTCCAACTCTTGCTGGCCGAGTTGTGCTTCCTGTTGATATACTTGACCTATTGCGACAGACCCTGCTTGATAGAGCCCTTTGATACGATCAAGTTGTACCTTTGTCTGCTCGAGAGTTTTTTCGGAAGTGGAGACAAGCTCGCGCGTACGTAAGGCATTCACATACGAGCGAACAACGTCGAGCGCAATTGACTGGCGTGTCCACTTCAATGTAAACTTAGAAGCATCAAGCGAACGTGAGCTTGACTCGATACGGTTAGCATCGTATCCGCCCGCATAAATATTTAATGAGCCGCCGAGGTTATAGCTTAGAGAGTGATTGCCTGTCGGATCAAACGAGAGTCCTAAGATATACTCTCTGTCAATGCCATGAGAATATCCATAACGCCCGCTTCCGTCGATACTTGGCAAAAGATTGTCTTTTGCTTTTGTTCTTTCGAGTTCGGAGCGTTGCAGGTCGAGCGATGCAGAGCGTGTAGCGTAGTTCTTCTCAAGCGCTAGGCGTATTGCTTCATCGAGACTTACAATTGTTTTCTTGTCGCTTCCGGTCTGTGCCATAGCAGCAGCCGAGAAGCCGAGAATGATGAGTAGAATGAGGTGCTTTTTCACGGGTAGTTAGACTCTGATTTCCTTCATTTGTTTCAGTCCATTAGAAACGTAAAAATACGAAGAAATCTCTTCTCTATTGTGTTATTTATTGATATGAACATTACTCTCACGCCCATCGGCGTTATACACACCCCGTATCGTGACCGCTATGCCGCTCCGCGGCAGCCCGGCGCTGATGACCGCTCCGCAGAGGGGAGCATCATTCTCAATAAGGGGATGAACTTCGAGCAAGCGATCGATGACTTAAGCGGTTTTGAGAAGATCTGGGTGATCTACCATTTCCATCGCAACCCGAACTGGAATCCGAAAGTACAGACTCCACGCGGGAAAGGAAAGAGGGGTGTTTTTGCAACGCGCTCGCCGCATAGGCCAAATCCGATTGGGCTTTCGCTCGTTGATCTTCTGGAAATAAAGGGATTGGAGCTTCGTGTCGGAAATGTCGATCTGCTCGATGGTACGCCTATACTCGATATTAAGCCCTATCTCCCCTACGCCGAGTCATTTCCGAACGCTAAGGCAGGATGGATAGATGATATCCCCACTGTGGAATATGTAGTGTCCTGGACACCAAAAGAAAAGAAAAAAGCAAAACTTATTGAAGATGCAGAAGAACTTGATCTTATAAAACATACCGAACGGGTTCTTACTCTCGACCCTGAGCCACATGCGTATAGACGCATAAAAAAGTCAAAAGATGGCGGATTGATTTTTTCCTATAAGTACTGGCGCTTCCATTTTACTCTTGAAGGGAACAAAGTGCATATCAATAACGTATCTGACGCAAGAAACGACTAAATACAATGGAAAAAGCTACATTTGCAGCAGGATGTTTTTGGGGAGTAGAACAGACATTCCGCGAGGTGCCCGGCGTCATTGATGCAGCATCCGGCTATACCGGTGGGCAGAAAGATGATCCGACATACCAAGAAGTCTGTACCGATACTACCGGACATGCAGAAGCTGTCGAAGTCATATTTGACCCTGAAAAGGTTAATTACGACACCCTCCTGAATGTGTTCTGGGAAAACCATAACCCAACCCAGCTAAACCGTCAGGGACCGGATTTCGGCTCACAGTACCGAAGTGCCATTTTTTGCCATTCCCAGACACAAAAAGCACAAGCAGAAGCTTCAAAAGTAGCATTAGAGTCAAGCGGGAAATACCAGACCCCAATAGTTACCCTAATTGAGCCGGCAGTGGCGTTTTACAGGGCGGAAGAGTACCATCAGCGCTACCTTGAGAAACGAGGGCTATCTCATTGCCATATCTAAAATTAATGACAAAATAATTGTCCAATTCTCGCAAAGTCGTCGTATATTTGCACAATTGGGGTCATTGAAGAACCGTCGTCTCTCCAAATTTATCGGTACTTCAAAAATATTCAACTATGAAAATACCGTAAATACGGTGCGATTTTTTTTATTATTTATTTATAGATCAAGTATATCACCTCACAATGAAAGGAAAAATAGTTATGTCAAAAATGATACGAGGGTTAGCCCTCATTACGTTAGTGATGATCTCATCACTTGGCTTGGCGCAAAACAAAAAAGCGTTGAGCATCGGTTTAGGCGGCGGCGGTGCGTTCGGTATCAACGAATCGGTTGATCGCCCCATCACTTATGGTGCACGTTTTGATCTTCTCTGGGTCAAAGGGTTCGGCGACTGGTTGAGTCCGGAAATTGGTATTTCTTACATCAGTAATAAGAGTAAGGACACCGGCGGATTCAGTGATTATGATGTAAAGATCCTATCACCGGATATACATCTGCGCATTACTCCCTTTGGTTTGAACAAGTTCTCACCGTATGCATATGGAGCTTTTGGCTTAGCAATGCCATCGGTCGATGTTCGCCCACCGAATGCAGACCCAAGTGCTAAAGAAGAAGCAGATCTCGCTTTTGGCGGTGGTCTTGGTATTTATCATAAGCTTGGCAGAAATTGGGCGCTTGACCTTCACCTTGGAGGTATGGCGACAAATGCTGACAACCTCAACCCGGCTAACGATGGCGAGAATGACGGTTGGTGGGAAGGTATGCTTCAAATACGCTACGTCTTTGATGACGGCGGCGATCTTGATGATGACGGCGACGGCTTGACAAATGACCAAGAGAAACTCCTCGGTACAGATCCTCTTAATCCTGATACAGACGCTGATGGTCTCAATGATGGCGAAGAGGTCAATGAATACAAGACCAATCCTCTCAATAGCGACACCGATGGTGATGGCTTGAAGGACGGCGCTGAAGTAAAAGATCATAAGACCGATCCGCTCAATAAAGATACTGACGGTGATGGCTTAACCGACGGCGACGAGGTCAATAAATACAAAACCAACCCGACAAATCCTGACACCGATGGCGACGGATTGAAGGACGGCGCTGAAGTAACTACTCACGGTACCGATCCGCTCAAAGCAGACACCGACGGTGACGGCTTGAACGACGGAGCTGAAGTAAATACGCATAAGACCAACCCGCTCGCAAAAGACACCGATGGTGATCAGCTCGATGACGGCGAGGAAGTCAATAAGTACCGCACAAACCCGCTCGATACAGATACCGATAAGGGATCAGTATTTGACGGTGTTGAAGTTCGTCGCGGCACAAACCCACTCGACGCGGCTGATGATATCGAGAAGAAGAAGGATTCGTTCGACGTTCAAAAGGTCGGTGCAGCTATTGTTCTTGAAGGCGTAGTCTTCGATGTGAACAAAGCAACGATCAAACCGGAATCAGAAGCGATCTTGACAAAGGCACTCAAGACATTCTCTGATAACCCTGACATTGTAGTCGAGATTCGCGGACATACCGATAACACGGGTAATGCGAAGAAGAACCAAAAGCTCTCTGCTGACCGCGCAGAATCAGTCCGACAGTGGATGATCGCTCGTGGTGTTGATGGAAACCGCATCACCACAAAAGGCTTCGGGTCAGATAGTCCGCTCGCTCCGAACGATACACCAGAGAACAAGCAGAAGAACCGTCGTATCGAATTCGTTCGTACACGTTAATCTGCTCTTTGAAAGAGAATTAATCAAACGCCCCGTAGTATCTGCGGGGCGTTTGTATTTTTGCTAAGCAAACATTTGATGTAAGCTCATGAAAGAATTTCTCGGACTACGAACACTCATCTATAAGGTTGCCGATCTTGAGGCTGCAAAAAAATGGTACACCGAAGCACTCGGCTTTCTGCCATACTTCGACACGCCTTTTTATGTGGGCTTTAATGTTGGCGGCTACGAACTTGGTCTTTATCCAACAGATAAAGAGTTCATTAAAGGCTCGAACATAGAATGTTATCTCGGCGTAACTGACATCGCAGCAAGCCACGCACGACTTATCTCGCTTGGTGCGACGGAGAACTCACCGCTCCAAGATGTCGGTGAAGGCATAATAGTGTCGACAGTTCTTGATCCGTTCGGAAATGTACTAGGGCTTATTTGCAATCCTCATTTCAAAATACAAGAGTAGCTAATGAGTCTTCGAGACGAATTACTTACCCGTATAACAGAAGAACAAACTCTGCGGGATAAGCTTGAACAGGATGGCACCCTTGCGGATGAATATCACGCCGAACGCGAAGCAATGCACATTCGTCATGCCAAGTGGTTAGATAATCTGATCACTAAAGAGGGGTTGCCAAGTCTTGAAAACGTTGGAATACTTGGTATCTCTGCAGTGTGCAGGATCATTAATGATGCTATCTCTCTGCCCGAACTCCAAAAGAAATACTTACCTATGCTTCAGGAGAAAGTAGATCCCGGAGAATACCCGAAACTCGACGTTGCACTCATTGAGGATTGTATTCTTTTTCACGAACAGCTGCCACAGAAATATGGATTATATTTCAATTGGAGCGAGGAAGGGATACTAGTTATCCCACTAGCCGAAGATGATGCAGTTGTAGACGAGCGAAGAAGCGAATTAGGACTTATCCCTATCAAGGAAGCCAGAGAAAAGTTGTTGGCATCAAAAGAACTTACGCCAAAAAACTACGCCGCCAAGAAGGCGGCGTATGAAGCTTGGAGAGTCAGAGTCGGATGGGTTACTTCTTGAGAGCGTGAAATGCATCCTTAACCATCTTCTCAAAATCATTACGGTTTTCCTCATAACGCGGATCGAACGGCTTTGCCCCCTGCTTGAAGATCGTTGACGGGTCAAGCTGCAGTGTAATCGGTGCAGCTACACCTTCGCTAATAGTAACAGGGACATCAAATTTTAGCTCCAGGTTCTCATTCTTTGATGACTTAAAGGTAAAAGCAGATGCGCTATTGCTATTGTAGATCAACCCTTCGATAATATACGTGAATCGCCCGCCGGTAATGAAGTCTGCGAATGCAGGATCATTGATCGCAGCAGTATCCTTACTATCATCAAGTTTGTGAATTTCATACTTGATCTTATCATATGTACCCACGGGTATCTCAGAGGTTGTGATCAACTTCACAGTACCGGGTATATACTCCATAATGAATGGTCCCGTTTTTACTTTTCCGTGATCTTCTGTCGAATCGTCTTTATCGAAGTGCATTTTCATGTCGCTAAAGACAAATCGCATTCTACTGATAACAACGGAGTCACATAGGTATGCGGCGGTAACACTTCTTCCCTTTGTAGAGGTAGAGGAGACGCTGGCAGATGTCAGCTGTGAACTTACATTCACTGTACCCGTAGCTTCCGGTGTAACAGGGTCATCACCACATCCGATGAAAGCACCTATAGATAAGAATGCTATAAAAAGAATACTTTGAATTTTTTTCATGATCATATTGGGGATTAAACAACACATTACCGAATTGTAAACAACAGACCATGAATAAAAATGACAGAATGACGGAGAAACCTCTTACTCCGTCATTCTGCCATCATACCAGGGATGTTATTTACACCACCTCCACTTTATCGTCTATTTGCTCGAATAGCGAGTTTGATCTGTTGCTCGATTTCTTTTTGATTGTCTGCATCACGAGGATCAAGCGGCCTGCCAAGCACCTGGGCAAATACCGCAGATGGGTCAAAGGAAAGGTAAAGGTTATATTCTTTGCCTCCTTCGAAGGTAACGGCAGGATCAAGATGCACCTGAACATTTTCAGTTCGAGATGAACGGAATACGAACGGGTATGCAACTCCGGCTACGAATACTTCACCTTTTATGATAGCAGTATAGCGTCCGCCGACAACGAACTCACCAAAGATGGGGTGATTGATAAGTGAATCCTCAAGCCCGTCTTTAAGTTTATGAAATTCGAACTTAATTCTGTCATATGTGCCGGCCGGAACAGTTACTGTCGAGACGAACTGCGCGCCAAGAGATGGATCGAATACAGCTACGAACGGAAGTGTACGGATAGTACCATTCTCTCCCGAATCGCTCTCGTCATGATGCATCTTCATGCTGCTAATAAGCAGCGTTGCGCTCGATACATGAAGTGAATCGCACGTAAGACCCTCGGCCTGTATCGTCCTGCTTCCCTTGTAGGAAGTTGAGGTTACTGAACTTGAGCCCATTTCTGAGCGTGTATTGACGGTAGCATCACCAGAGGGTGACGAGGATGAGTCTTCACATCCGCTCACAAACGTTATAATGAGAATACCGGCAATAAACGTCAGAAATGCTTTGCTACATAATAGTATGAATTTTGATGAATGCTTTTTCATATGAGTGTCCTTTCGTTAGTTTATAGATGACAACATTATGTGTAGGCGGTACAAATACTGTGCCGATGCTTTCAATGATAATAAGATTCATTTACATATTTATCGGAAAGTGAAAGCTATTATGTCGTTTTTTGCGTTATTTAAGGTATACTTTCTTAAACCATTTGAAATGAAGAGTATCTGATTAGAATGCGACAACACCTCATCTACATATTGTTTCTCTTGGCAGTTACTGCAAATGCCCAATCTGCAAAGACATATGTGCCAATGGCTATACCTGTTCGCGACGGAGCTACACTTGCATCCGATCTCTATACAATGGATTCAACAGTTGCGAAACCCGTCATTCTTATCCAAACACCATATAATAAGGCGCTCTATCGTATAGCCGTGAACTTGCCGCAGGCCGGCGGATCGCTTCCTTTTGATAGCGTTCATTACAATTATGTCACGGTTGATTGGCGTGGGTTTTATGCTTCAACGGCAGCAGCAAAAGCCGGGTATGACAGAGGTCTTGACGGATACGACATCATTGAATGGATAGCAACACAGAAATGGAGTAACGGCAAAGTTGGTACGTGGGGAGGTTCAGCACTTGGCATGATACAATTCCAAACTGCAAAGCACCGGCCGCCGCATCATATATGTGCCGTACCGTTCATTATTGATTATAAAACAACATACGAAAAGTATTTT
>DATDEW010000432.1:0-2063 GCA_036522935.1 Kapaibacterium sp. (SeqCode) | reverse complement strand
TTGCTTGCCATAGCTGCATTCGTTCGGCATCATCTTTTGCAGTTCGTACTGTGCGGGCACTGTGTGCTTTCGTTATTGTGATGATACTGTCGGTAATTCTTTGCAACGACGACTTGCGTCCGTCAACTTCTATAAGGAGCAATGCTCCCGCATCGGTCGGGAAGCCGAGCTTGAATGCTTCTTCAAGTGCATCAAGTACTTCTGCATCTATCATCTCCATTGCAGCAGGGATGATGCCTGCGGCAATGATAGAGCTGACACATTGTGATGCATCGCGAACAGATGGGAAGTCAACGAGCAACGTAGTAACAGCTTCAGCGATAGGAGTAAGTTTAACCTTTGCTTTTGTAATGATACCAAGTGTTCCTTCGCTTCCCATGAATAGCGAAAGAAGTGGCGCAGTGCTATCACTACTATCAAGCCAAACAACAGAACCGTCTGTCAGTACTACTTCAATACCAAGTACATGCTCTGCTGTTGCGCCGTACTTCAGGCAGTGCGGTCCGCCGGCATTCTCTGCAATGTTGCCGCCGATGGTCGAAGCGTTGCCACTTGATGGGTCAGGAGCAAAATGAGATCCATACTTCGATGCTTCCTTCGAGAGTTTTGCATTTACTACACCGGGTTCAACTATTGCCCATCCTTCTCGCTCGTTGATCTCAAGGATTCGGTTGAGTTTTGATGTGACTATCATGATAGCATCATTACATGCTAGTGCTCCGCCGGAGAGTCCCGTGCCTGCTCCGCGTGTCACATACGAGATACCATTTGCATTGCAATGAGCGACTATCAGTGATACTTCTTTCGTAGAAATAGGAAGGAGTACTTGCGAAGGGGTAAACTTCTCCAGCGTCACGCCATCTGCATTATAGACGAGCCGGTCCGGGACGGATGAAAGTATCCGTTCGGAGGGCAGAATTTGGGCGAATATCTCTGTTGTACTCATCAGAAGTAAGCAAATATAACGATTATTTGCGTATATGAGGTAATGAAACTCTATTTCAGCTATTTTGTTTATAACTCGCTAATCAAAGATCAACAATGGCAATTCAACCGACGGATATCGAATTAATGGTGGAAAAGGGCGAGACCCTTTATCAGGCAATAGCTATCACAGCCAAGCGTGCCCGCCAGATCAATCAGGATATTATGCAGGAATTCGAGTCCCGCAAGTCAACCTTGGTCCCGATGGAAGAGGACGACGACGAATTCGAGACGACGAATTTCGACCAAATGCGTATCTCCCTCGAACTTGAGAAGCGCGGCAAGCCCACTGCAGAAGCTCTTCGTGAGTTCATGAATGACGAACTTACCTTCCGTATGCGTGATAAGGCACCTGAGTAATATACTCTGGTAGCTATTACAATTCTTTTCAAAAAAGGGGCATTTTGCCCCTTTTTTCATTTTGGCAGGATACGGCATTCATTTCTGCTGAATCATTCTCCTGCCCGTATCTTTCTTATATATGAAAGGTTACCAAGGGTCAAACAATGTCAGCAGTAAAAAACCGTGCCGATAAAGCGTATTTCAACGAAGATTTCTTAAAGAGTCCTGAAGCGCGAATACTTCGGCTCATGTCCGAGTATATAGAGCCTCGTGCCCGGCTCCAGAGGGAGCGAGTGAAAGATACTATCGTATTCTTCGGCTCTGCTCGTATCACAAGCCGTGAGGAAGCCAAAGCAAAGAAGATGCAGGTCACTCATAGTGAGTCTGTCATCGAGCGAAGCGGCTCGGGCAATGAACATGTCTTGAAACAGCTTGCAGAGTCGCATAAACTTGCTGATACGCGGCTTATGCTTGCAGACTACTATGAAGACGCAGCGGAGCTTGCGCGGCTCCTGACGGAATGGTCTGTCCATGTTGCGGCTCGCGATCATGAAAAGCGAGGAAGAAAGAATGCGCAGACTGCCGAACGTATTCCCTTCGTCAGTGCCGAAGCAGTAAAGACACATGATTATAAACAACGTTATGTCATCTGCTCCGGCGGCGGTCCGGGCATCATGGAAGCTGCGAATAAAGGTGCCATGCTTGCAGGCGGACGCTCCATCGGTTTTAATATCTCT
>DATDEW010000431.1:0-3097 GCA_036522935.1 Kapaibacterium sp. (SeqCode) | reverse complement strand
ACAAGCGTTACACTTGCACCAAATTCATTAAGTGCAGACTCCGCAAGCGCAGCGCCCATCTTCCCACTAGAGCGATTCCCGATGAATCTCACCGGGTCTATCGGCTCGTATGTTGGACCACCTGTAATGAGTATCTTCTTTCCTGATAGCTTCGATAGATTCTTCGCTGACCACTGACCTCCTGCAACTGGCAACTCCCGAAGAAACTCTTCTACTTTTGCGACTAACTCACTCGGCTCAAGCATTCTGCCTTTACCTGTAAGTCCGCTAGCAAGTGCGCCGCTCGTTGGTTCGATGATATGTGCTCCATGACTACGAAGCCACTCTACATTTTCCTGAACTGCAGGTTGCAGCCACATTTCTTCATCCATAGCCGGAGCAAGAATCAGAGGTGTTCCTTCACGAAGAGATGATGCAGCTAAGAGTACTGCATTATCATAAATGCCGTAGCGAAGTTTACCAAGAGTTGTTGCAGAGCATGGTGCAATAATCAT
Source organism: Kapaibacterium sp. (SeqCode) (assembly GCA_036522935.1). Classification (GTDB taxonomy): domain Bacteria; phylum Bacteroidota; class Ignavibacteria; order Palsa-1295; family Palsa-1295; genus DATDEW01. Next base: position 2,603 of record DATDEW010000431.1, on the reverse strand, counting down.
TACATCAGCGGAGCGTCCGAGATGCACATGCCATGTTGAGTTTGAGGTTGTAAAGACCTCGGAGTACGCATCATTTTGTGTAAGAACGGATAATGCATATTCTGTGGTGAATTGCTTTGCAGAAGGGGTAAGTACACAATGAACATCTGCCCCCTGGCGCATAAGCTCTCGGGCAACTATCGGTGCCTTTATTGCAGCGATAGAACCGGTAACTCCATATATGATCTTTTTATCTTTTAACACAGCTTAGTCAAACACTGTATTGATAACTTTCTTTACTTCTTCTTCAGTGTTGTAGAAGTATGGTGAAAAGCGTAAGAACCCGCGACGGACAGCAGCGTGGATATTTTTTTTCGCGAGTTTTTTCAAAACTTCCTCAGCGTTGTCGATTTCTACGGCAATGATACTGCTGGTTTCTCCTGCACCTTGCGGTGATACTATCTTTACGCCACGACTCGTGAACAGATCGGCAAACCGTGATGTAAGGAATAGTGAATGTTTATGAACTTCGTCGAAACCATACTCCTGCTGCAATTCCAAACTTGCTTTAAGGGCTGCGATGCCCTGATAATTCATCATACCGTTCTCGTAACGGCTTGCATCATCACGGATACGTTCAATATCAAAATTGAAGTGGTCGAAAGGATTCTTGACGCTCGTCGACCCCATCCATGATTGGCTGATAAGCTCCTGTGCTCGTTTACTTACATAAATGAAGCCGATACCTTCAGGCGACATCAGCCATTTGTGCCCGCCGGCAGAAACAAAGTCGACGTTCCACTTCTCAACATCGAAGTGCATATGTGGAAATGCTTGTATCGCATCCAACGAGAAAATGATATTTCGCTCTTTACATAGTTTACCTATCGCTTCGATATTCGCAAGGTATCCTGTCGAGAACTGTACCATACTTAATGATAACACTTTTGTCTCGGGAGTAAGATGTTCTTTGATGACATCCACCGTTATTCGATGGTCAGGTGCATCAAAGAGATCTACTTCTACACCGTCACGTTTACGAATGAGAAACGGATAGACATTCGTCGGATATTCATACCTATAAAGCAGTACTCTGTCACCCTGTTTCCAATCTAGACCTGATGCAAGCACATTCAAACCGTCGGCTGTATTCATTACGTATGCGATTCGGTCAGGTGTTGTCCCAAGTTGTTCTGCGATAAGCTTCTTCCCTTCGAATGCCATCTTCGGAGCCCATGGGAAACATTCAATATCAGAAAGAGAACGCCGTTCAAGGTACTTGCCTGCTGCCTCTCGTACCCGAAACGAGAGCGGACTTATGGCAGCATGATTCATATAGATCATGTCAGTCCATGTATGCGGAAATTGCTTACGGGCTTCAGTGATCGTCATTTGCTTCTCGATAGTATTTCTTCTACTCTGTGAACATCCTCAATGGTATCAACTGCAACGGAATCGTAATCAACTTTGACCGTTTGGATCGGATACCCTGCATCAAGCCATCGCAGTTGCTCAAGCTTCTCTACTTGTTCCAACTTCGATGGCAGCAGCTCTGCAAGTTGGCCAAGTGTTTTCCTACGGAAGCCATAGACTCCTATATGCTTCCAGAATAATCCCTTTGTATCGGTATCCTTGGGCTCACGAACAAATGGTACTGGTGAGCGTGAAAAATACAGCGCCCTTCCATCAGATGCAAGTGCTACTTTTACAGCGTTCGGGTTTGTAAGGTCAGACTCATCAAGAAGCGGAGTTATCGGAGTTGCAATAAGAACCGACGAACGAAGTTCGAACTGATTCGCTACTTCTTTTATCACTTCCGGTGTAATGAGGGGTTCATCGCCTTGCACATTAATAATTACCTGATAATCATCAGGTAGTGTCTTTGCTGCAACTGCAACACGCTCCGTACCACTTTCACATTCTGCAGGAGTCATAATGAACCTGCCACCAAACGAAGTTACGTGAGAGGCAATCTCATCACTATCAGTAGCGATAAAAATATCATATCCTGACTCTATTGCCTTACGCCACACTCGCTCGACAAGCGAGATACCTGCGATAAGATGAAGTGGCTTTCTTGGCAAGCGTACTGAAGCAAGCCGAGATGGGATAATGACTGCTGTTTTCAAATCAGATTTTTATTGAGCTACAGAAAACAACAAAACAGGTTAAAATGTCAAAGCTTCGTAACATACTCAAATGGTATCTCTTCCCAGTTCATTCGTTTGCCTGATTTCATGTCATTGTAGTATCCCCGGATCTGGCTCATTGTGAACGTAAAATGCTGCGCGTCATTGGTAAAAATAAAGCGAGCATCTTCTGCCGGTTCATACGAAAGTAACCACAGCGAACTATGGTCCATATATTCGACAAAGAAGACGAGTATTTTCCTGTCCTCATCTGAAAAGTCGAAGTCGTCGCGCCTGGAGAGAATTTCTAAGAGCTGTTGGTTCATTTCGTGAATTTCTATTCAGCAAGTTGTAAGTAACTATGGATTTATTGAGATCGTAGCTACTGGTACTTACAACAATTAATCTTATGAAGAAAACGCTACTTTTTTCTCTTACAATCCTTTTAACGCTCTCAACAACAGGTTATTCTCAAATTTCGGAAGATAATCTCTG
>DATDEW010000430.1:0-3972 GCA_036522935.1 Kapaibacterium sp. (SeqCode) | reverse complement strand
CTATAGGGCTAAGTTCATTTTCTCATGCCATGGCAGAATGCTTAGTCGCACTACGAGATACTGACCTTCGCGAAGACCTTGCAAAGATAACTATCCCCACGATCATAATGCACGGCAAAAAAGATAAGATATGCTCTTTCGAAATGGCAGGACAATTAAAGTCAAGTCTTATCAATTCGCGGATCGTTGCTTTTGTCAATAGCGGACATGCTTTGTTCCTTGAAGAAACGGCGAAGTTCAATTCAGAACTCATCAAATTTGCAAAGTCGGAAAGACCAAGCGAGGTGCTTATCGGCGAAACATTAACTTATCATAACATCTTAGAACGCGCTTTTAACTGACAACGATGAATACAAATAGACTTTCAAAACCGATGGCGGCTGCGCTCAACGCGCAGATAACAAAAGAAGCACATGCATCCCAGATATACCTCTCATACGGTGCATGGGCAACAAGCCAAGGATTTGCCGGTATAGGAAATTTCCTTTTCCGTCATGCCGAAGAAGAGCGAAATCATATGATGAAGATAATAGAATATATTTTACAACGTGGTGCCGAAGTGGAAGTAGCAGCGATCCCCGTCCCGCATTCTACTCCGGAAAGTATCTATGACTGTTTTGATAAGATATTTGAGCATGAGGTAGACAATACAAAAGCTGTCTACAAGCTGGTGAAAATGAGTTTCGATGATGAGGATTGGGCTACCTGGAATTTCATGCAATGGTTTGTTAAAGAACAGATAGAAGAAGAAACACTTGTCATGAACTTGCGCGATAAGATGAAGATCGCAGGTGGCGCAAATAAGAACAGCAATGATCTCTATACGTTAGATAGAGACCTTGAGACGCTGCCCGACAATGCAAGATCCGCACAAGATGTGACGGCCGCAAACCCTTAACATCTCGCATTCTGAAACCTACCCCCTGTAACCTGCAACCTCCCAGAGACTTACAGACTAAAAATTAGATTTCACAAGGGTAACCGAACGGTTACGTATATTTGTAACCAAATGGTTACACAAACAGCACGAAGAGACGTTTTTCAGGCGATAGCCGACCCTAACAGGAGGGCTATTATCAGCTTGCTTGCCGGCAAGAAAATGACGCCGAGCGACCTTGCTGATAACTTCAAGATCAGCCGACCTGCTATCAGTAAGCACATCAAGATACTCACCGAATGCGGCTTGATAAATATCGAGCAGCTCGGCAGAGAACGCTTCTGTGAGGTAAAGCTCGAGAAGCTGAACGAAGTATCCGATTGGGTCGAGCAATACCGGAAGTTCTGGGAAGAAAAGCTGGACGCTTTGGAGATCTACTTACAAGAATTACAGGCGAAGGGAAAAGATGACAAGTAATATCACAGACCGCGAAGTCATCACTACCCGCCTCTTCGATGCGACGCCCGAACAAATGTTCGCCGCATGGAGCGATCCGAAGCATTTAGCAAAGTGGTGGGGACCCAACGGTTTTACCAATACTTTTCACTCCTTCGATTTTACTCCCGGTGGCCAGTGGGACTTTACGATGCATTCTCCAGACGGAATAGACTATCCCAACAAGAACCGATTTTCCCAGATCATTACGAATGAACGCATCGTCTTTGATCATCTTGAACCTGTTCACTCCTTCCAGGTAAGAGCGATCTTCGCTAAAGAAGAGACCAAGACGCGCTTCACCTTTCAGATGCTCTTTGATTCTGAAGAAGAATGTCAGCGAGTCAAGCAATTCATCCAAGCAGCGAACGAAGAGAACTTCGACAGACTCGAACAAGAACTTTTAACAATGCAACGATCATCATGACGACAACAAATACATCTGATCGCGAGATACTCATCGAGCGTATCATCAATGCCCCAAGAGAACTTGTATGGGAAGCATGGACTGACCCAAAACATCTCGAGAAGTGGTGGGGTCCCAACGGCTTCACGACAACCACAAAAGAATTCGATTTCCGCGTCGGCGGCATCTGGCGTCACGTTATGCACGGACCTGACGGCACAAACTATCCGAACGAATCGGAGTACCTTGAGATAACCAAACCCGAACGTCTCCGCTACCTTCATGGCGGCGGCGAGGAAGATGGTGTCAACGATGCACAGTTCGAGGCGACGGTAACCTTCGATGATCTTGGCGGCAAGACAAAAGTTACGATGCACAGCCTCTTCCCTTCTGCCAAACTCCGCGACTATGTCGTCGAGCATTACGGCGCTATCGAAGGCGGCATCCAGCACCTCGCAAATCTTGATGAGTATGTACAATTATTGAAAGATAAGAAAGGATAACTCTATGACAATCGGCAAAACACAAGTCTCTGTTGAAGATAAAGCAGTTGTTATTTCCCGGACATTCGATGCACCGAAGTCACTTCTTTGGAAAGTATGGACAGACCCTGCACATGTTGCTAAATGGTGGGGTCCACATATCTTTACTTCAACGGCAGAGATCGATTTCCGCGTTGGTGGTTCGTTCCGACTCACGATGCACAGCGGAGCACTTCCAGATTATCCGTTGACCGGTAATTACCTTGAGATCATCGAAGGAGAGAAGATAGTCAATACGTTAGACCTCGATGAGCATCCTCAAGAGTGGCATGACCTTGTCAATGCCAACCGCCCCAGTTCGAACGGCAAGAATGTTAGCGGCTTATCGTGGATCATTACATTTCAAGAAGCTGATGGTAGAACGTTGCTTACTATCCGCTCACTCTTCGCATCAAATGAAGACCGCGATGCTTTTGTCAAACTTCAAATGGGTGAAGGTTGGTCAGAGAGTTTAGATAAACTTGAGTCACTATTACAATCTTTAACGAATTAACAGTATGCACAACAACGGAATAACTATCGAACGTATCTATAATGCACCTCGTCAACTTGTATGGGATGCATGGACAAAGCCCGAACATTTTAAGAAATGGTGGGGACCAAAAGTATTTACTTGCCCTATAGCGGAGATGGATGTCAAGGTCGGCGGAAAATATTTCTGGTGTATGAGAAATGCGGAGTTCGGCGATTTCTATACCACCGGCACATTCCTCGAAGTGAACCCTATCGACAGTCTCATCTATACCGATAGCTTTGCCGATGCCGAAGGCAACAAGGTGGGCGGCGAGTATTACGGAATGCCCGCCGTCCCCAAAGAGAGTGTCGTTACCATCACGCTCGAAGATCTTGGCACTAAGACCAAGATGACCATTCTGCACAGCGGGATACCTGAAGGCGAGTTAGCTGAACAGACCACAGCCGGCTGGAACGAGTCATTCGATAAGATGGCTTCTATAGTGGAATAAATTTCAAAGAACACTATGTGCAGAAATATCAAAACACTTTTCAACTTTGATCCGCCTGCTACCGATGAAGAAATTCGCGATGCTTCCTTACAATTTGTAAGGAAGCTATCGGGCTTCACGAAGCCATCCACTGCTAACGAAGCGGCGTTCAATAAAGCTGTTGAAGAAGTTGCCGCGTCGGCTCGCGTACTGATCGATTCACTCACCACTAACGCCAAGCCGCATGATAGAGCTGTTGTCGCTGCCAGAGCGAAGCAAAAAGCTCAAGAGCGTTTTGGTAGGATAACTATCAAGAAGTATGATGATCCGCCGACCGATCTTTACGCTACACTTTCACAATAAATTTTCAAAGAGCTACAATGTCAGAACAAAAACTATTTACTATCTCACGAACCCTCAATGCTCCTCGTCAACTTGTCTGGGATGTATGGACGAAAGAAGAGCACATGAAGCATTGGTCGGGTCCGAAAGGCGTTACCATTTCTCACTCTGCTCTCGATTTCCGCACCGGCGGTTCGTATCATTATTGTATGCGCAATCCTGACGGTTCCGAGATGTGGGGCAAAGTAAAGTACATCGAGATATCGCCTATAGAACGAGTTATACATATTCAATCCTTCTCAAATGCCGCAGGTGATATCTGCCCTGCGCCTTTTCCGGGCAAGTGGCCGCTGAAGATACATTCCA
>DATDEW010000429.1:0-6509 GCA_036522935.1 Kapaibacterium sp. (SeqCode) | reverse complement strand
TAACGTAGATAGATATGTTAGTGATGGTGATGAGATAGTGATAGGGGGTATCACGATCAGGGTACTCCATACCCCCGGTCATACCAATGATCATATCGCGCTTTTTGCTGACGGACATCTCTTTACCGGCGACTTGTTGCTTGTTGGTCAAGCCGGCAGAAGTGATCTGCCCGGCGGTAACACAGCCGAGCAATATGATACGCTCTTTACAAAGATCATGAAATTGCCGGATGAGACGGTGATCCATCCCGGGCATGATTATGAAGGTAATGAGTACACGACGCTTGCAAAAGAAAAAGCATCGAACCCGTTCCTTGCACCACGCAGTAAAGCCGAATACAAAGAATTCGTACATGATTTCTTTCCCCCGATGGCTGATAGTGCAGAAGGCAAGGTCGTACTTCAATGCGGCGCAAAACGCATCAGCGATAAACCTGAGACGTTCGAGAACATCAGCGTTCGCCAACTTCATGCAATGATGAGCGATAAAGACCTCGTCATACTTGATGTACGTGAGCCGGGTGAGCTTAAGACATTTGGTGCGGTTGCTGGTGTAGTGAATATCCCGGTCGGTGATCTTATCTATGGTGGTGTTGACCTCTCGGAGTTCAAAGGGAAGAAGATAGCTGTCATCTGCCAATCAGGCGGGCGTTCGCTTGAAGCAGCTCACTACCTGACGACAAAAGGTATCGGCACTATCTATAATGTAGCCGGCGGTACACTTGGTTGGATTATGGCAGGCTTGCCTGTCGAGAAGGCAAAGAAGAAATTCGGAATATTTTCATAAGGAGCTTTTATGAAAAGATTTATTGGAATAGTAGCCGCCCTCGGATTATTCGTCAGTTCATGCTCAAGCGGCAATACTGAAGGATATAAGAATATGTCTGTCGCAAGCGCCGATTCGCTTATTAAAGCTGATACGAACGTTCTAGTCCTTGATGTTCGTACTCCTGATGAGTACTCTAGTGAGACAGGGCATCTTAAGAATGCAAAACTTCTGCCCGTTGACGAGCTTGAGGGACGCATAGGCGAACTGAATGCATATAAGAGTAAGACGGTAGTAACGTATTGTCGCTCAGGTAGCCGCAGTGCGAAGGCAGCGGATATACTTACGAAAAAAGGATTTAAGGTCGTAAATGTAGAAGGTGGTATTAGCTCTTGGAACGAGAGCGGTTTACCTGCAGAAAAAGGAACAGCACAATGAACATTAGAAATATACTGAAAATAGCTATGATACCTGTCGGTGCACTCGGTGGGTATCTATATTATGCATACATCGGCTGCGCAAGCGGCTCTTGCGCGATGGCATCTGACGGATTTTTCATGACGCTCTATGGCGGTACAATGGGATATTTCATTGGCGGCATATTCACACCTGTAAAAAAGAAACAGGAAGAAGTTTCGGAGCTCTAGAAAGTTGTGGTGATGGTGATAGGCACGGTATAAAACCGAAAGGTTGCATGCCGTGTCTTTTTATTATTTACGGTAAAATTGAATTTGTCTTATTGGTGTTACACTCCCGAGTATTTCTACACCAATATTTATGGATAAACTCGTCGAGCAGTACCGCAAACATTTTCCTATTCTCGAAACGTCATGCTATATGATATCGAACTCGCTTGGCGCGATGCCGCGGCAGGTCGAGGACGAGTTGAAGCTTTATACACATCAATGGCAGACCGAAGGCGTCGAGAGCTGGCATGAGTGGTTTCCGCTTGTCGATACTGTCAGCGGACTTTTTGGAAAGATCATCGGCGCGGAGCAAGAGGATGTAACGCTTATCCATAACCTCACCGTCGGTTCGGCGCTCATTGCAAGTTGTCTTGACTTCACCGGCAAGCGCAACAAAGTTGTCTTCACTGAACTCCACTTCCCGACGATAAGCTACCTCTGGCATGGTTGGCAGAAGTACGGCGCGAAGGTGCATCTTGTAAAAAGTGATGACGGTTTGCATGTTGATACGCAGAAGATCTGTGATGCGATAGATGACCAGACGCTCATCGTCCCAATCTCGCATGTCTATTTCCGCTCCGGCGGTTTGCAGGATATTAAAACCATCATTGATAAAGCACATTCTGTTGGTGCGCTTGTGATGGTTGATTCGTATCAAGCTGCAGGTGTCGTGCCGATAGATGTAAAAGCTTTGAATGTAGATATTCTTGCTTCAGGTGTGCTCAAGTGGTTATGCGGCGGACCCGGCGCGGCATTTATGTATGTCCGACGTGACCTTCACGAACGCTTTCAGCCGGCTATCCGCGGGTGGCTTGGCGATAAAGATCCGTTCGAGTTCGTCATGCCCGATGTTAACTTTGCGCAAGGTATGCACCGCTTTCTTACATCATCAATTCAAGTACCATGCCTTTATACGGCAGTGCCTGCGCTGAAGATGATGGGAGAGATTGGCATTAATGCAATACGCGAGAAGTCATTAACGATGACACAACGCATTATTGATAAATCTGATGAATACGGTTTCAAAGTGAACAGTCCGCGCGAAGCACATCGCAGAGGGGGCGCGCTTACGATAGATCCTAACGGCATCTCGCAGAGCAAACTTTCGACAAAAGAAATAAATGACGAGCTTATCCGCCGCCGCTTCATCACCGATTACCGTCCGCCGACAGGCATTCGCATTGCCCCGCACTTTTATAACACGCTCGAAGAAGTTGATGCGGTGATGGATGAGATGCGAAAGGTAAAGGAGGGGTAAGGCAGTGAAGGTCCGTGAGATAATCAAGCAACTGGAACAAGACGGGTGGTTTCTTGTTGCAACAAAAGGGAGCCATCGTCAGTATAAACATACTGTTAAGAAGGGACGTGTCACGGTCCCCGGTCACCTTGGTGATGATCTGGCAGTAGGGACATTGATGAGTATTTATAAACAAGCAGGAATGTCAAAATGAAGTACCTTATTATTACAGAGCCAACTGAAACAGGATTCTCCGCTTATTCTCCTGATGTTCCCGGTTGCATTGCAACAGGCGCAACAGAGGATGAAGTAAAGAAGAATATGCTTGAGGCATTAGAGTTTCATTTCGAAGGAATGCAGGAAGACGGTCTTGAAATTCCTGAACCGCATACTCATGCACATTATCTCGAACCTGTATTTTAAGCAGTCTATAGTTTGACATGGAAAACTTTACAGATTACAATACGCATCTTGATATTAAGTTCTCACACTTCGAGAAGATAGATATTCCCGCGATGGTGGCGGCGAATCCGCATAAGTGGTTTAATCAGACGCTTACCGAAGTCAACAACAGCGTTGTTCGGCTCGGTATCGTCGAAGGCGAATATCATTGGCATAAGCATGACAATGATGACGAGTTCTTTTTTGTGCTCGAAGGTCAGCTCCTGATTGACCTTGAAGATAGAACCATCGAACTGAACCCGCAGCAGGGAGTAACGATCTCCAAAGGTGTCATGCACCGCCCGCGCGCGCCGATCAAGACAGTAATGCTCATGGTCGAGACAAGTGCCATCATGCCGACGGGAGACTGACTATGTATAACGATAGCTCGATCACCCCAAAGCAGCTTAAGCCGTTAAAGATCATCTGTTTTGCTATCCCGTTCTTCGGCACGGTATTTTGTATCATCGCACTCTTCATAGGTGGTAATGGCTCCGAAGCCGGTTCTAGTGACACTCTCAATACACTCCGCATCGTCCATCTTATCCTGACATTGACTTCGCTGTTCTCTTCGAAGTTCATTGCGGACAAAGTCATCTCCGGTTCTCTAGAGGTAGAAGTCCGTGATACTGTACAAACTACATTTCTTCAGAAGTATCAGGCATATACTATTATACAGCTTGCAGTCATCGAGGGTGCAGTGCTTTTTGGAGGCGTTATCCTTATTCAGACACCGCAGTCAGTACTTCAATCCGACCCAACGTATTATCTCCATCTGCTCCCGCTCGCATTGCTTTGGATGCGCTCGATCCAGCTCTCACCGACGATCGATAAAATAGAGCAGCTATCACGGCAATATCAGCAGTGAGTCATCTCTATATCTCAGATCTCGATGGGACTTTGCTTCGTAACGATGCATCGTTGTCAGAGTATTCACGCACGACGCTTAATAAGCTGTTATCTGAAGGTCTTCAGTTTACGGTAGCAACTGCGCGGAGTATCCATAGTATTCAAACTATTCTTAGTGGCTGTAATATCACACTTCCTGTTGTTGAGTTCAATGGTGCCTTCATCTCCGACTTTGCAACAAGAGAACACCTTGTGATTAATGAAATAGATCCTTCTGTTGCGGGCGATGTGTTCTCACTCATGAAGAAGTATCACGGTGATCCGTTTCTTTCGACCTATGACGGAAATGACCATCTCTATCATGGAATGATCGGCTCTGAGGGCATGAAGCAGTATCATGACGACAGAATTTCCATGAATGATAAGCGGCTTCAATATGAAGATGATCTTTCTTCGAAGCTTCGTCATCATGTCATGACTCTTACGGCTATCAACACCTATGATGTGCTTGCGCCACTTCACGAAAAACTACAGACCGAGTTCTCCGATTTAACGGAGATACATTTCTGGGATAATCAGTACTGGCCCGGAAGCTGGTGGTTAACGGTCCATGATAAACGCGCAACAAAAGATAAAGCCGTTGCGCAGCTTGCAAGCATGATATCACACCCTATAGAAGAGATAACAGTTTTTGGAGATCACGTTCAAGACATACCGCTCTTCAATATAGGTAAGCGAAAAGTAGCAGTTGCGAATGCTATCGATGAAGTAAAACAAGTTGCAACACACCACATTGGTATGAACGAAGAGGATTCGGTAATGAAATTCATAGAAGACGAATGGAAATCTCCATCACCCGCCGCCGCGTAAAGTATGCTCGCATTGAGATCACCCGGTTGGGGGAGGTGAAGGTCATCATCCCGATGCGGTATACGGAGTTCTCGCTTCGTAAACTGCTTAATGAGCGTGAGGCGTGGATACGCAAACATCTTGCGAACTTCGAGAAGACAAAACTCCCGGTAAAGCAGCATGAGATATTACTTCTTGGCAAGCCCGTAACGCCGTCGCTCTTTGCAACGGGTGATGAATTATGGTACCGCGCAGAAGCTAAGGCGTACATCGAAATGCGGCTTCGTGAGTACGGCGCGAAGTTCGGATTTACATACAACAATGTTACTATCCGTTCGGCACGAAGTCGCTGGGGCTCTTGCTCGTCAAAGAAGAACCTGTCGTTCAACTGGCGTCTCATCAAAGCGCCACAGGAAGTTGTCGATTACGTCATCCTCCATGAACTCGTGCATACAGAGATCATGGATCACTCCAAACGTTTTTGGTCGCGCGTAGCCGAAGTTTGCCCTCGCTTCAAAGAGCACAAGGCATGGCTCAAGACCTACGGGCATAATCTTGATTAACCTGCTGCGCGGATTGCACTAGCAGATAGGAAGCGAGGAGTTTGATTCGAATGCTTGAACTGGTTGGCGGGAGCTTTCCAACCTTGCAGAAACCCCTCGACTGACAGATCTTCATCAAGGTCCGGCCAGTGAATGCCAAGTCCTTTACCTATCCATTCGAATCGTTTGAGTGATGCAAGTGATGCATTTGCCAACCGAGGATACCATTCTAGAGGAACGACAACAATTCGCCCATCCTCAAGCAGAACCTGCAGGTGGTCTCGAGTTACTTTCATGCCGACGGCATGAACTTTGGATGATATGGTTTTAGTTGAAGAACTCATTCCAGGCGTCAAGGAGAATTTTATAATTCTCTTTTATGTCTTTGTAATAAACGTATCTGGGAAGGAGAGAATCCATAATTCTCAACAATTTCAGGAGGCGAGAGCCAGTATTTGGCGCTCGCTCCTGCTTTACGGACATGAATATGCGGCGGTTCATTTCCCTCTTGCGAGTAAAAGTAAAAAATGAACCCGTTTATCTCAAATACCTTCGGCATTGATACAAAGATACGGATGCCTATGTGGCTGTTTCTTTAGGTTTTAAGAATTCATAGACTTTCATAAAACCGTCAGTGAAGGCAGGTATCTGGTCTTCAAAGATGAAGATGCGGTTGTGCTCGAATTTATCGCCAACCTTCTTCGATTCATTGATTGTCAGATATTTTGTACCTTTGACTGATTCCTTCACGTCAAAAAAATATGTGCGGTCTTTTGCATTGACTCGCTCCTTGAATAGTTCTTTTTTCTGTTCCATATTCCTGTGATGGTGTTTAGGTGCTTGTTAATTGCGTAATGAATATAAGAAAGTTTTTCCCTAAATGCAAGCCCTTATAGGTGCCCGTAATATTAAATTTTAAAATATTTTTTGGTCTTGGAGTTTTTAGCCATATAAATCAATGAGTTAACCATTCATGCCGAGCACCTATTGGTCAACTTTGAACGATGAACGATGGAGTATGAATTGTGACAAGACAGACGAATGACGAAGGACGAATCACGATTTTGGTGTGTTAGAAATTGTATGAAGAAACTCCTACTTTTATCAATTGCGTGTGCTCTTATATTTTCCTCATGTGC
>DATDEW010000428.1:0-10750 GCA_036522935.1 Kapaibacterium sp. (SeqCode) | reverse complement strand
ATATAGTATATAATCCTGGACCCACTCTTTCGGAGATGACTCTAACTCCAATGTAGTTTCCTTGTCCCCTGTTTTTGAGAACCGCTTCACAGGCGTGTATATTCTACGAATATTGCTATCTGACATTATTTCCGCAGTTTCTTTGGAATAGTTGAGAAATAAATAGTCAAACTGTTCTTTTTTGGCTCGCTGCTTTATCGGTAACTCGTCGAGCGCATCCGGAGTAACCAAGCCTATTCCGTCATATATATAAGCTTTACTATAGTATCCTATCACACCAATATCTGTTGCAAATATTAGTTTATTTGACAGGTCTTCTGAGGCACCCCACTTCGCAAGTGGCTCATAAATGTTCTCAGTAACACCACTTCTCCCTTCATTTACTAAAACAGCGGACCAGATCAATAATGCTGCAATTGACCCGGCAACTGCAATAGTACGATCCGAGAGCTGTTTGTTAAAGGCAGTAAGTTTTGAGCTTACAAAACTACTTCCCACCCCCCCAAGAACAGCCATGCCATACTGAACCGGAAGGGAATACCATGTCCAAATCCACGGACGCATAACGAGATATGCGGCAAGATATAAACCACCCCATAGGATAGCTGTTTTCAGTCTCGGGTCTATTGTGTTTATAGACAAGAGTCCGACGAGTGAGCAACAAAGCATAACAATTGCAAATGGCTCCGGCACAACCATCCGTTGGAGAATATATAATATCGACTGATGTGTATCGTGGGATTTTGCTACTACTGAATGTGGGATAAATGTACCATAAACTGATTGCAGATATAATAACGTAGGAAGGATCACTGACACACCTACTATGAGTGATAGCACTACCTGTTTAAACTCCTTTACTTTAATAGATTTTATTGTCAATAACCCAAAAAGAATCGCCCCTTCAGGCCTAATAAAACATAAAGCAGAAGATATCAGCGATGTTCCTATTATCTTGCCTCGATGATACAATGTGATCGACGCAAGAGAACCAAGTAAAAAAAGATTCGCTTCCATGCCTCCGACCGTGATTCTGGTTACGGTCGGGCTAATAATATAAAAAAGAGAAAACAGTATTGCGGTACGTTCTTCAGTGTAGTTAGTTAATAACTTATAGGTAGAAAATAGTATTAGCGCATCTAGAGCTATATTTAAAACAACAACAGAAGTGATTGTCTGCAATCCAACAGAGTATATCACCGCAACAATCAGACCAAAAAGTGGTGCGGTGACTGCTTGAACCCATTCACCTGAGTTGTAGACAAACGCTCCGTGATTGACTAAGTTCTCTGCATAACGGAATGTAATGAATGCGTCATCGTAAACAGGCAACACAAATGCACCTATACATCGTACTGCAATGAGTGTAACAACAAGCAGATATGCAAAATATGTTACCTTTATACTCACTGAGCTATTCTATACACCAAGCGTTCCTCTATCTGCTCTAAATCTTCCTTGTGCGCGCTTCCATTGTGCATATCCAAGCACAAAGAGAGAGGACAGGCCAACTGCTCCTATTAATGTCATAAGTAACATGGAAGCCCGCTTTGGTCGTGCTTTCTTTTGTGGCGGGATCGCACTATCCATTACTACATATGCAAGAGACTGCTTTGATTCGTCGAGCTTTGATTGCTCATATGTAGGCAATAAAATTGCTTTGAGTTTGGACTGGATCTCGAAGTCGCGGGTGAGGCGAATATAGTCCAAAGCTACATCCGGCATAACATCCATCGGGACAAAGTAGGATGAAGCGTTCTTATCCATACCTGTCTTCATACCTTCAAGTTTACTTGTCAGCTCAGTAACTTGTGAGCGCATGATGCGCGTTTCGGCAGCATCTTCGCCATAGAGTTGAGCTGCATTCTGAGCTTGTACCTCAGCCATATACCTTTGTTGCTCGAGCGTACCAAGCACAGTGAGCTGTGCTGTTGCTTGCGTCTTTAGTTCATAGACACCATATTTTTTCTGGAAAGCACCGAGTGCTTTTTCTGTCGAGTCGAGATCAGCAAGTAGTTTAGAGTATCGCATCTCAATATAGGTACGATTAAACTTTGCCTCTTCTATTGCAAGGCGGGAGTTCGTTTCATTCATCCCTCGCACAAGACGGTTCGCGATCATAGCAGCGCGTTTCGGGTCTGTGTCTTCAAATGATACACCTATATTTCCTTCTTCAAGAACATCAGCAGATGCATGCTCGGAAAATTCTTTGACTGCATCTTCCATATTTTCGGCTTCATAGACTTTCATCAGATCAAATTCCTTGATGACCTGCTCCTGCAAGTTACGGCTGCTAATAATAGCAAGCGGGCTATAGGTACCGTCGGACTTCCCTTTTCCCGCGATCTGCGTGACACCAATATCCTTGAGCGTACTTGAAATACCTGACGAAATACCATCAAGTAACCCGCCGCCGCCTGCCTTACGGGCGGGCATGACATTCGCTGAAGAATGATACCATGTCTTTGCAAAAACAAAGAGATATACTCCCATTAGTGTCGTCACAATAAAAGAAATGATGAGTATCATTTTCTTCTGTGAAAGAAGTAATGAGATGTTCTCAACCCATGCTTTACGAGCAGGATCAAGTTGGTTCTGTCCGTTTGTTTCCATACCTTTTTGCATTAGAATGTAGTTTTTACACCTAGGGTAAATAGTCTATATGGCGTTTCTATCGGATCTATCGATGCTCCACCCGGATAATCAACACTTTTATTGTAGATACGTCCGAATATCTCATACCCGCGGAAAGGCTCATATCCTGCATACGCCTCCAGCGCTATAACATTGACCCTATTGCCTTCAAGAAGACGGTAACTCCGCTGCTTATCTTCTTCACTACTTACAGACTGTTCGACATCGGCACCATAGTTCACAAGTAGTGCTCCGGTACTATCATAAATGTTCTCGCCTCGAGCAATATACTTCGTAGTGAGTGAGAACTTCCATTGCCATGAGGGTATCCAACGAATCTGCCCCCAAACGCTCATGCTGTTCGGTCCTATTTGCGAGCCAAGTATACTACCACTGGTAACAAATGCATTTTGAGGGTTAAAGTGTGAATATGTGTACGGTTGGACCTGTGTATATTCTGCAGCAACATCAACATCAGTAAGCCCAAATGGCGCTGCCCACATAAGGCCCGCCTGCCATGCAAATTTATTTCCCCAATATCCGTCGCCGATACGTGATGCCACAATATCATCCATCAGCCCCTGCCCACGGAATTCAAGTCCTTTCGCAAAACGCCAGCGGATATGGGCAGCTAATAGCCCGTTATCTCTGTCATTAGTAGAATGTTCAGCACTCTTTAGGAAAGAAAAAGGATTAAGATATGCAAATTCAAATCTATCAGAAAAAATAACTACATCCGTAAATCCAAAATCAAGGTCACTCCCGAGTGATATGTTCAAATGATGCAGAGCGTAATACTTAGGGTCGATATATGCACCAGGGCCATAGTTGTCCGCATTAGAATCAGCCCCGTCACTATATCTAGGGTCTCCAAGCAATGAAGCTACAACTGCCGTGTACTGCACAGCTTTTACT
This sequence comes from Kapaibacterium sp. (SeqCode), assembly GCA_036522935.1. Taxonomy (GTDB): domain Bacteria; phylum Bacteroidota; class Ignavibacteria; order Palsa-1295; family Palsa-1295; genus DATDEW01. The sequence goes on along the minus strand of DATDEW010000428.1, from coordinate 7,201 downwards.
TTCCCTGATAATGATACAACATCATAATAAGGCACGTTCGGATTAATAATAATATTATCCATCTGAAAACCACCACCGAAGGAGATAGGAGCCCGAGCTATTTTCCCGGTAAACCAATCATTATTATATGCAAGCTCTGCTGTGGTATTATCATAGAACGTGTGATGCGAGTAATCGACAAAGTTTTTGTTCTTGCCAATGACCGGGTCTTCAAGCGCTATTGATGAATCGCCAAAGCTTTGTCCGTTTGTCGTCTGCATGTAGTATCCGACATGACCTGATAATGTACCTTTGAATCGCCCGCCAATAAGTCCGAGCGCTGCATCAGCTGACTCAGGAATACTTCGGTGTCTATATTCTACTCCCCCAACAAAATTTACTTGTAGATTAGAAATGGTCGCTGTATCTTGCCATTGATAGAGATATTTATTTTTTTCAACATCAAAGATACCATCAAAGAAGAACGGTGTGCCCTCTTCCGATGCGAACATTGTTACTGCCCCAAATGGTATTCGCTCATAAGTGCGAAGATACTTTATTATGTTTTCCTTCTCTGCCTGTGAGATGTCTTTCGAGAAAGCTTCTTGTAATAGGATCGTTATTTCATTTTCAGACAGAGGCAATGATGATTCGTCAAAATTGTCTATAAGCCCACGTACCGATAAGTGTCGTAGATACAGATATACATCCTCACCGACAGGCACACTCGGAACACCGGTATGTGCAGTTGAAGTTAGATGCTGCCCAAAAATAACGGGCGTAACGAACATCAATATGAGTAGAGCAAGTACTATCTTCACAATATTACTGTGTCAAGATTACGATCGTATAGGTTGCTGCAACAAGGGCGCTTAAGATACCAACTATAAGCGCAGTAGTCCGGAGAGTGTAATCTTCCGGATACATCCCTTCTTGTGGTACAAATATTTCATCGCCGGGTTCTATTGTTGTCTCATCACCTTCAACCCACTTACGAGTACGAGCTTTGATAACGCGTGTACGTGACTCTACAGCACCTTCTGCGTACCCCCCAGCAGATTTTATATAAAAATCAACATCAGCTCCGGGATGGTACGGTATATGTCCTGTGCTCCCAACATATCCCCATACATACACGGTCGTTGGCTTGATCGGAATACTGATGACATCACCATCGCGAAGTTCGATGTCTTGAGAGGTATCCCCTTTATCAAAGAGATGAGCCATATCAACAGCAACATATCCCGTACGAACTTCCGTCATAAATCGGAAATTAGCAGTATCCTCTACTGATAGATTTGCAACACGTCCGACAAGCTTTGCTTCTTCTTCTGTTGTAATGTCCTTGTTATCTATGTCAAGTTTTTTTCGGATAACCGTCCCGCCTGCCTTGAAGGCATAGGGTGTAAACCCTCCCGCTTGTTGGATGACATCAGAGAGCTTTGTGTTCACACGATTGATCGGATACACGCCAGGCCTCATGACTTCACCTTTAACAATAACTCGTGAAAGCTCACGAAGATCAGGCCTATCACGTACAAAAATTCTATCCCCTGCAATGAGAGGAATATCTTCGACACGTCTTTCTTTAATAGCAAGAGCATCAATGGTGCGAGTTTCAAAGCTATTACCGCTTTCGCTCATACGAGTAAGCTCGACGCGAGAAAGATCCGCGCCTTGCGTAGGACCAAACGCTGCTTGAATAAGTGCCCAAAGTGAATCACCCTCTACATATTCGAAATCCTGTGGCGCATTTACAGAGCCATAAACGGCAACCGAACCTTCAAGCTGTTTGCGAAATGGAACATAGATCACGTCTCCTTCACGCAGGAGCGGACAGAAACGTGGGTCGCGAGTCGAGTTAAACCTCACAAGATCAGCTCTGTCTGTTGTGCCGTCGCTATGACGAACAACAATGTATCGCAAGCTCCTTCCTTGATTATCTTCATTGCCAAAATATGGCTTGATGCGGTCAGCTTCTCGTTTACGCTTTTCCTGTTCTATCTGACGCGCCTCGTCAGCAATGATCGCCTGACGTTGTGCAGGTTTATCCGCGATCTTAATTGCGATGTCAGCACGAGTGGCAGCAGTGAATGTATAAATACCGGGTGTTTCAACTTCTCCCATTACTGACACAGCTATCCGGCGCGGCTGTGTCAATGTGAGAGAAAGACCAGAACGCTTTGGGTCACTTGCTGTATTTTTAAACTGCTTCGCGGTATACTCATGAATCTCTTTCTTTACATCCTCAAAGGTTTTTCCTTTTACCGAGAACTCACCTATACGAGGAACAACGAGGAACATGTCAACAGAAACCATAAGTGTTGCGGTCTCATTGTTATTCCAAGAGCGGTATGCAAGCACGTCGCCCGGGCCGAGCCGGTATTCTGCAGGATCAATAAACCCATCAAAAATAAGGGCATCAGGTGACGGCGTGATCACTGACCGCTCTAAAGACGACTGGGTAAGCGTAGGTACAGGCATTGAAGATGTGCTTCCGCCTGGGGAGGTCAATTGCGCTTCTGCAAAAAGCGGCAATACCATCAAAAGAAAAACAAGAAATGAATTGCGTATGCAGTTCATGTTTTTTTGTATCATAACGATTGTCGTAAAACTTCAACGATGCGCTTTGATGCAGCGCCATCCCATAGCTCTGGTACTCGCGACGGCTTCCACTCTTCGGTGAAGGCTCGCTCGGCAAGACTGACTATCATCTCTTTATCAAGTCCCGTCATCACGTTCGTACCTGTAGTGATGGTCACAGGACGCTCTGTATTCTCACGGAGCGTAAGACATGGCACACCAAGAGCGGTAGTCTCTTCTTGCACGCCACCGGAATCAGTCAAGACAACAGCAGCATTTGCCTGAAGTGCAAGGAAATCAAGATAGCCGACCGGCTCGATCAATGTAAGTGACACGTTACTTTCAACTCGTGTGAGCAAGCCAAACTCTTCAAGTTTCTTTCGGGTACGGGGATGAACAGGAAATAAAATCCGGGGTGCAAATCTCGCAATGCTCTCAAACAACTCAACAAGCAACGTAAGATTTGTCTTATCATCTACATTACTCGGACGGTGGAGTGTTACGAGCGCATAACCTTCGATCTGGATATTGTACTTTTCGCTCAATTCCGGAAATTTCTTCTCTGCAGCAGTACGATGCTTCACGATAGAATCTATCATTGTATTACCAACATAGAATACTCGCTCGCTTTGTATGCCTTCGTTCTTTAGGTTCTCTAACCCGCTTGGCTCTGTGACAAAACAAAAATCTGAGAACTCATCTGCTACGATACGGTTAATCTCCTCAGGCATTGAGCGGTCAAAGCTGCGTAGACCGGATTCAATATGTGCAAGCGGCACTTGTGCCTTAGCTGCTACAATAGCCGCAGCAAGTGTCGAATTCACATCACCTGCTACTACAAGGAGGTCGGGCTTCTCATCTGCAAGAAGTTTTTCCATCTCGATCATCACCTTCGCCGTCTGCTCTGCATGTGAGCCGCTGCCTATACCTAAGAACTTATCAGGTGCCGGCATATCAAGATCGCTGAAGAACACATCCGACATGTTCTTATCATAATGCTGTCCTGTATGGACAAGCATTGCATCGAAGATGTCACTTGCATTCTCGCGAAGTTCATGCAGGACGGGTGCGACCTTCATAAAGTTCGGACGCGCTCCGACAACGAGTATGATCTTTTTCTTTTGCAAAGTTTAGTTGGTGTTCTTTACTCCGGAGCCAAGCAATACGATCTTCTCGCGAAGTGCAGCATCTTTAATGTTCTTCGTCGCATTACGTGTATCTAACACAAGCGGTGCTTTCTTTACAATATTCTCAATATCATACGACGTGTGGTCCGTCGTGATGATGACCATATCACACTCTGATATCTCTTTATCAGAAAGTTCAAGTGACTGGTACTTGTTGCCACGTACTTCGACATTCGCAACAAACGGGTCGTTATAGACGATGTTCTTTACACCATCATCAAGAAGGAGCTCAATGACACGGAGCGCCGGTGAGTGACGAATATCATCAACATCTTTTTTGAATGCGACACCTAAGATAAGAATTCTGGCACTTGAAACACTCTTCGGCATATGTGCTACTTCATGGATGACCATATCACGTACGTAGAACGGCATTGACTCGTTCGTCTCGGCCGCAAGAGTAATGAAGTTCGTTTCGAAGTCGTATGACCTTGCAAGCCATGAAAGATAATACGGGTCGATCAGGATGCAATGACCGCCAATTCCCGGACCGGGGTAGAACGGCATGAAGCCGAACGGCTTTGTTGCCGCCGCATCAACTACTTCCCACATATTGATACCACCCATTCGGTCGCAGAGCTTTGCTAATTCGTTAACAAGTGCAATATTCACCGAGCGGAAGATATTCTCCAACAACTTTTCCATCTCCGCCACTTTCGGCGATGAGACAGGGATGACCTTATCTATGATCTGCTCATTGGCAAGACATGCAAGCTTTGTACAATCAGCCGAAACACCGCCAACAACGATAGGTGTGTTCGCAGTATGAAATTTCTTATTACCCGGGTCAATACGTTCAGGGCTGAATGCTAAGAAGATACTCTCTCCAACTTTCTTGCCGGCCGCTTCAAGTATCGGTTGGACAAGACCTTCGGTCGTATTCGGGTAGGTCGTGGATTTTAAGATGATAAGCTGCCCGTCACGAAGATTCTTTGCTATCGACTCTGCCGCGCCTCGGATATACGATACATCCGGCTCTTTATAATCAGTGAACGGAGTTGGGACACAGATATAGATTATGTCAAGTTCACCACAGCCTGAATAATCGCTCTGCGAAGTGAATTTCCCGTTCTTTACAACTGCAGCGACTGCTTCATCGGCAATATCCTGAATGTAGTTCTTGCCGACTGCAAGTAGCTCTGTCTTCTTGGGGTCAAGGTCAATACCGACCGTGCGGAACCCCTTCGATGCGAACTCGACAGCCAATGGAAGGCCTACATAGCCAAGACCGACGACGCCTATTTTCGCCGTTTTATCCGATATTTTCTGTTGTAACTTGCTAGCGAGTTCGTTCATTCAGTACCTTCAAAAAACCTTTTCCTGACAAAGAGTTGGTAAACAGCCCTTTCCGGCAAAACCTTCCCCTTTTACTATAGTAGGGGCAAATAAGAACATTGCTTCACGTCAAGAAGTCAGTGATGGTTTCGGGCAATAATTTATCCGTCATAGTGGGTAATAAAAGGTGCGTAATGGCTGTTTTCTCGTCCTATGTCAGCATTTACCAAGAACGAACTCGCTACTTTTTCTGATGCTTTCTCCAAGGCAAGGATAGCCGTAATCGGCGATCTGATGCTCGATAGGTACCTTTTCGGCTCGGTGACTCGTATGTCGCCCGAAGCACCGGTACCGGTTCTCGATATCGAGATAACCGAAACCCGTCTTGGCGGAGCGGCAAATGTCGGACATAACCTCCATTCCCTTTCTGCCAACCCACTGCTGGTTGGCGTTGTTGGCGATGATAATAAAGGGAGACTAATGCAGACATTGCTCGGTGATATGGGCTTTGATGTCTCCGGTATCATCGTTGATCCTGAGCGACCCACGACCACCAAGACTCGTGTCGTAGCCGGTTCGCAGCAAATGCTTCGCGTTGATGAAGAAAAGAAACATCCCATTTCGTCTGCTATCGAAAACAAGATCCTTAAAGTCATCGAAAATAACATCGGCTCGCTTAATGCTATCATCCTCGAAGATTACAATAAAGGCGTACTATCGGAATCACTGATAAAAAAGGTCATTGATATTGCAAAAAAGAATAACATCCCAACGTTCGTTGATCCGAAGTTCGATAATTTCTTTTCATATCAAGGTGTGACTGTTTTTAAACCGAATCGCAAAGAGATGCAGGATGCTCTCGGCTATAAAACAAAAAGTGACGCGGAAATTAACAAAGCAGGAATAGCATTGCTTGATAAGTTAGGTGCTGAAAATGTACTTCTAACTCTTAGCGAGAAAGGCATGCGACTTTTCGAACGAGGCCAATCAGAACCATTTGCTATTCCTACTATGGCGCGGGAAGTTGCTGATGTATCAGGCGCCGGAGATACGGTCATTGCAACGCTTGCTGTAGCTTGTGCCTGTGGCGCAACAGTACGACAGGCATCAATTATGGCAAACAGAGCCGCTGGTTTTGTCGTAGAGGATCTCGGCATCGTGCCGATCTACAAAGACCAGCTCTTTGATGCGCTTGCTGAAGATATTGAGAATTAATTAACCAGCTCGTTCGGCAAGCTCTGCCCAGCGTTCTACTTTCGTCTCAAGTTCTTTTGTTACCGTTTGAAACTCCGTCGTAAGAGATTGTATCTTCTCGAACTCTGATGAAAGACCTGAGAGTTCTTTCTCTATCTGTTCTTTCTTCGATTCCGCTTTTGCTATCTCTGCTTCAAGTGCGTCAAACTCCTTTTGTTCTTTGAAGCTAAGCTTTTGCTTTTTCTGCTCAGCAGGTTTTGCATTTGTTGAATTGCCAGGAGCATTCTTCTTATCCTTCGCTTTTGCATCCTGTTCTTGGAGTTCTTTCTCCCGTATCTCTAAGAAGGCAGAGTAATCTCCGGGGTAACCTCGCAAGGTGCCGTCACCCTGGAATCGGAATATCTTCTGTATCGTCCTATCAAGAAAATATCTATCATGGCTTACGACGATCACAACACCTTCGAAATCATCCAAGAATGATTCGAGCGCAACGAGCGTCGGGATGTCAAGGTCGTTCGTCGGTTCATCGAGAAGAAGGACGTTCGGCGTTCCCATTAGTAACCGCAGAAGGTAGAGCCGGCGCCGCTCGCCACCGGATAGCTTTGCTATTGGGGCGTACTGCATTTCAGGCGGAAAAAGAAATCGCTCTAGCATTTGGCTCGCTGATATCGTTGAGCCGTCTGCCATCGGGATATGCTCCGCTACTTCTCGGATATATTCTATGACTCGCTGTGATTCGTTTAGTGCTCTCGACTCCTGATCGTAGTATCCGATAACAACTGATGAGCCGATCTCTACTCTGCCGGTGTCGGGCTTCATCCGTTCGGTTATCATCTCAAGAAGTGTCGTTTTCCCCGACCCGTTCGGACCAATGATGCCGATGCGTTCACCGCGAGTGATAGCATAGGTAAAATCTTTGAGGAGCACTTTATCACTAAATGCTTTTGATACTTTATCGAAGTCAACAGTTTTCGTCCCGAGCT
>DATDEW010000427.1:0-3848 GCA_036522935.1 Kapaibacterium sp. (SeqCode) | reverse complement strand
AATGGGATACGTCCTTCTTTGTACTGCTCACTACGCGCGATTTCAGCTCCGCCTAAACGGCCGCCACACATAACACGCACACCTTCTGCTCCTGCACGCATTGCAGAACTGATCGCGCCTTTCATTGCGCGACGGAATGCGATACGTCCTTCAAGCTGCTGTGCGATCTGATCGCCAATAAGCTGTGCATCGATTTCCGGGCGTTTCACTTCGTTGATAAGGATCTTTACTTCTTTACCACCGGTGATGTTCTTCAACTCTTCTTCGAGCTGTGAAATCTCTTTACCACTCTTACCGATAACGACACCAGGGCGTGAAGTATGGATAGTAAGTACGACACGCTTTGTCGTACGGTCGATCATCAACTTTGCAATACCAGCTTTTTTCAAACGTCCTTTGATATAAGAACGGATGAGGTTATCCTCTTCGAGCTTTTGTGCAAAGTTCTTATCGTCGTACCAACGCGCATCCCATGGCTGCGTTACCGCGACTCTGAATCCTACCGGATGTGTCTTTTGTCCCAAAGTACTACTTGCGTTTGCGTGATAAAATCAGTTTAAACTTTTGCCTTTTTTTCTCTTGGCGCAGCAGGCGTCTTTACCTTATCGCCAATAACGATCGTCAAATGATTCGAGCGCTTACGAATACGGTATGCGCGTCCCATCGGAGCTGCAGAGATACGCTTGAGCATCGGTCCGCCATCTGCATAACATTCTGTTACGAAGAGCGCCTCTACGTCAATGCCGCGATTATCATCTTTCAACTGAAAGTTTGCAATTGCAGAGCGAAGTGTCTGCTCGGCAACATTTGATGCGCGATTGGTCATGAAATGCAGGATAGATAATGCCTCAGGCACTTTCTTTCCGCGGATCTCATCAAGGACGATACGCATCTTAACCGGCGATCCTTGCTGTTGTCTTTTACGTGCTATTGCTTGAGCCATCTTAATTATCCCTTACCTTCGGTTTTACTTCCAGAGTGGCTGCGGAATGTACGCGTAGGCGCGAACTCTCCAAGCTTATGCCCTACCATATTCTCGGTCACGTAGACCGGAATGAACTTGTTGCCGTTATGCACAGTAAAAGTATGTCCGACAAAATCAGGCGGAATCGTGCAATCACGAGCCCATGTCTTAATAACTTTTTTCTGGCTTGAGCTATTGAGAACGTCAACCTTAAGCTGAAGCTTCTCGTCTATATACGGTCCTTTTTTGAGCGAACGTGACATACTTTATATTACTTAGTGCGACGTTTCACAATAAATTTATCTGATACTTTCTTGCCACGGCGTGTACGCAAGCCCTTTGCAAGCTGTCCCCACGGTGACTTCGGATGCTTACGTCCGCCACCCGACTTTGACTTACCTTCTCCGCCACCCATAGGATGGTCAACAGGATTCATAGCCATACCACGTGTTTGCGGACGAATACCGCGCCAGCGTGAACGACCTGCTTTACCCCAGCTGATGTTGAAGAAATCAGAGTTACCAATAGAACCAATGGTTGCTGTACAACCGATCGGCACCTTACGCATTTCACCAGAAGGAAGCTTCAATGTTGCAAAGTCACCTTCTTTAGCCATTAGCTGGCATGAGTTACCCGCAGAGCGAGCAATCTTTCCGCCACGACCAGGCTGCAACTCTACGTTATGCACGAAAGAACCGAGCGGGACATTCGCAAGCGGAAGCGCATTGCCAGTCGTGATCTCTGATTCTTTACCGCTTGTTACTACCATCCCAACGGTCAAACCATCAGGAGCAAGTATGTAGCGCTTTTCACCATCGATATAGTGAAGGAGTGCGATGCGGCAATTACGGTTTGGATCGTACTCAATCGTAGCAACCTTCGCCGGAATTGAAAGCTTATTTCTCTTAAAATCTATGATGCGGTACATCTGCTTGTGTCCGCCTCCGCGATGGCGTGAAGTAATACGTCCTGTATTACCACGACCACCCGATTTCTTGATCGGCGTCATAAGCGACTTCTCGGGCGTCGTCGACGTAATTTCGTCGAACGAAGAGATCGAGTAGTAGCGAGTTGCCGGTGTTCTTGGTTTTAAGTTTCTTATTCCCATTGTTTTCTATTTGGTCAACTTATCGCCTTGACCAAGGCATAATCATTACAATCTTATAGAGTGCCTTCAGTCGGCTTCACATCCATTGGTGTAAAGAGGTCAAGCGTCTGACCATTCTTTAACTCGATGATCGCTTTCTTACGGCGGCTTTTCACACCACTGAGTACACCCTTCTTGGTGAACTGACTCTTGCGGCGGATCGGCATCCACATCGTGCGAACGCTCTTAACATCTACGTTGAAGAGTGCTTTGATAGCTGCTGCAACTTCGATCTTGTTCGCATCAGGCGAAACTTCGAAGGTATAGACATTCTTCTCTGCAAGTCCGCTTGCTTTTTCTGTCAAAAGAGGTTTACGTAATACTGCTGATTTCACTGTACTTTCTCCTCTTTATTATGCAGGTAAAGCGATATGTGCAACTTCTTTTTTGCGAGCGCCGCCTTCGAATGCCTTCTCGATTATCTCGAGAGCTGACTTTTCGATGAGCACTGCTTTGTTCTTCCAGATGTCGTAGGTTGATGCCTGTGCTGCGTCGAGTACCGAAAGCGAAGGAAGGTTACGACCTGATAGATATACATTCTTATTGTTCTCTGCAGTAAGAACGAGCGAGTTCTTACCATCAAGTGAGAACGACTTCATCATGCCAGCCATCTGCTTTGTCTTGATCTCGCCAAGATTCAAATCTTCGATGACATAGAAAGCATTTGCTTTCACCTTCTGGCTCAACGCGCTCTTACGAGCAAGCTGACGAACCTTCTTCGGGAGGTCTTGTGTATAAAGATGCGGCTGAGGGCCGTGCATCTTACCACCACCCGGATGCAATGGGCTCTTGATATCACCCTGACGTGCACGACCGGTACCCTTCTGACGATAGAGCTTTCTTGTCGAACCGGCAACCTCGCTGCGTCCTTTTACCTTATGGGTACCCTGACGGCGGTTAGCAAGTGTAGCTTTAATTGCAAGCCACATTGAATGCTCATGTGGTTCGATCCCGAAAACGGCATCACTAACAGAGACTTTCTTCCCTGTCTTTGAACCGTTCATGCTATATACTTCTAATTCCATAACTCTTTTCTTATCTTACGTGAGCGTTCAGTTACCCTTTAACCATCTCAACGATCTGATTCTTTGCTCCAGCGAACGAACCCTGTACGAGTACAAGATTCTGCTCCGGAATGACGCGAACAATACGAAGGTTACGTGTCGTGATCCGCTCTCCGCCCATTCTGCCTGCCATACGCTGTCCTTTGAAAACGCGCGATGGATAGCTCGATGCACCGATGGAACCAGGGGCACGCTGACGATCTGACTGTCCGTGCGTTGCCTGACCGACACCACCGAAATGGTGACGCTTTACAACGCCCTGGAATCCACGACCTTTTGACGTGCTAACGACATGAACCGTATCACCCTCATGAAAAAGATCAGCAGCTTTTAAGACTGCACCAGTCTTCATAGATGCAACTTCTGCACTTGAGAAGCTACGAATCTCGTGAAGATGACGAACGCTCGGAGCGCCCGACTTATCAAGGTGACCGGCAACTGCCTTCGTTAGCTTGCGCTCTGCAATTTCTTCATAGCCAAGCTGAACAGCATCATAGCCGTCATCTTTTTGTGTCTTGATCTGGGTGACGTAGTTCGGACCAAGCTCAACAACCGTCACAGGGACATACTGCCCCTCTGCGTTGAAGATACCTGTCATTCCTACTTTTTTACCTAATAATGCGCTCATTGTACACTCTTGACGCAACGTGTATGACCCTTGCGGATCGAAAAA
>DATDEW010000426.1:0-5029 GCA_036522935.1 Kapaibacterium sp. (SeqCode) | reverse complement strand
CCTATCAGATGGGACTGCATTAGCCCAGATCTCAACAGACTTTACGCTTGTATCCTGACGCGGTCCGTTCATTGGGAATGTCATCGGGATATTTGTAGTAAAGCGTAAACGTGCACGACGTGTACCGTTCTGAAGCGGAGTGATGCACACGTTTACTATTGCCGATTGGCCAGGGAGTATCGTTGCAACACCATTTACACGTGGCAACCCTGTATAGCTAAAGTCACCATCGCTCGAAGACAAATAGTCATTCGTAATATACAAAATATCCGATCCCGGATTCGTGATCGTTACTTGCTTGCATACTGTAACACCCATTGCTACCGAATCAAAGGTTATCATCTCAGCGGGTGATACTTCGATATGAGGTAATATTCCAACACCGAAAAGATCAACTATCTGTCTGCCGTTATAGCCATTATTCTCTACGTTCAAACGTGCAGGGTCACTACCTTCTATTGTCGGGATAAAACGAACGGTCATTGTATCGGTCATACCCTCTGCAAGCGCAGATGGCCATCTCGTAATGGCATACATGCCCGGGTTATCACCATTAATAAATGATGATGGCGAAACTATGAGTACACCTTCACCGATATTCTTTACTAAGAAGCTTTGCTTGAGAGTGTCTCCAAGAAGAGTACGTGTTTTCTTATACATACGGTTCGGCGTATTGACCGTTCCGATCGGTATAAGTTCAATGCCCGGTGCAGAGCCCTTTCCATGAAGCTGAACAGTTATCAACGGCAAGTTTTCCGAGTTATTCGAGATATTGACCGTTGCATATTTCTCACCATTTAATGTAGGTAAAAAAAGTACCGATATAGTTGCAGTACCATATGGCTCTACATAAGTAGGTAGAGCTCCGACGAACTGGAAGTCATTCGGGTTTGGTCCGTTCTTGCCGATAGAGCTGATATTGAGATATGCAGCACTTTCGTTCGTGATCGTGATCGTCTGTGGCGCTGTGGCTATACCTACAGATGTTTTACCGAACTCAAGGAATGATGGAGTAGAGGAGATCATGAGGTCTTGCTCTACATTGATCGAAAAATTATCAATTGCGAAGTTGCCACCAGCAGCTTTAGTTGCGCTCTGGAACCAGAAATACATCGATTCCGTACGGAGCTCGTAGGGAACAGATATCTTTATATGTCTCCAATATCCTTTTTCAGAGATCGGGTCATACTGATAGCCCTCATCCTTCGGATTGTAGTATGTATTATCAGATGATGTTGAATAGGTAGTGATATATGAAGTATTGCCATTCACATTATCATGCCCATAGAAGTCTATATAGTCATCGCCAAAATTATTGTAGTACTCATATTCGAACCACATATCGAACTCAACAAAGAGCTCATCTGACTTCTCTGAATATGCAGAAAGGTCGAACGTCGGAGTGGTTAGACTTCCGTCGCCTTCGTAATAATAATTTTCCCAAAAGTTGAATACGGCAGATCCGTTATAATCACCATAGCCGCCGGATGACCAATACCAGTAGCCGTAGTAATCCCAGCCTTTTGGCATTCCTTTTCCTTCAAAGCCCTCGGTATAGATGTTGGTAACTGATTTTGCCTGTGCAGACGATCGGAACAAACCGATCGAACATAGCAGAATTGCTAAGATCGCGAATATGCTGCGTAGCCTCGTAATAGAGTGTTTTTTCAAGGCACTCGTAGGAGATGCATTGTAAGAGTAATTCATGACATTTGTTAAGTTAAAAACTGTTTAGACCAGAAGAACCATTGATTTAGAACTGGGGGACCCAAATCAAGGATCGTCGAACCAAGTATCCTTGTCGATAGACATGCATGTCTCCGATCAATATCTCACTGATTTTCTATAAAAACGCTTGAGGATACCAAGAGTTACACCTTTTCTAAGTAATTATTTAGTAATATGTTAGCTTGTAAGAGGAACATATAGGTGCAATGTGACCGTTTTGTATAAACTTCCAAATAATTAGACAAGATATCATGCCATTTTTGCCGTTTTCTACACTCCCAAATAATTCAAGAATTTGGATATTTTCCTCAAACCGTGAGCTATCTCCGGCAGAATCCGAGATGCTTATGTCCGAAGTCGGCTCTTTCTTACAGAACTGGACTGCCCATAAAGTCGAGACCACCGCATCAGCGGACCTTCGATATAACCGCTTCCTCATTATTGGGGCTGATGAAGATGTTGCCAAGCCGGGCGGATGTTCTATTGATGAAATGACCAGACGCGTAAGAATGCTCGGTGAAACCTACGGAGTGGAGTTTATAGGGATACCAAGAGTCGATTATAGAGATCGATCAGGAGCGATACAGTCAATATCGAGAATGGAATTCCAAAAACAGGTTGAAAACAAAGAGGTTAACAGCTCGACCATCGTCTTTGACAATACCCTCACTACGCTTTCAGACCTTCAAAATGGAAAGTGGGAGCTGCCGGCATCCGAGTCCTGGCATGCCCGTGCATTCGAATTGGATTAATTTTCCATTTTTGTGCTTATATTTGTACTGTATTACTAAGCACTATATATCACAATGAAAAAAATATTTATCATATTGGCGCTTCTGGCATTTGTAGGAAATGCTTCTGCGCAGAGAATCCCTATCGGCTCAACAGTATCACAAGTAACCGATTCACTCAAGGCATGGCATCTTGAATATAAAGAGACCACTGCAGGAACAATGAGCCCACGAATCACAGAGATCAATGTACCAATACTCAGTTACCTTAATACGAATTGGTCAATGGCCTGTGAGTTTCAGAAACCTGACACGGTAACACGTGTTCTTTACACTGCGTACAAAGTTACCAAAGCAGATTATGATTTCTTGTTAGGAGAGATCACACGACTTCGCGGTGAGACAAAAGGTGACCACCCGACAACAGCTATTGGAAAGTACTGGGTAGTTGACAACCGTTTTCTCATAGCCCTTTCATTCGAGAATGATAAAATATATCTCGAACATCGTGACTTGGACTTCGCCAAAACGACCAACTAAGTTAGTACAAACTAGTTTATAAAAAAGCCGCGATACATATCGCGGCTTTTTTTATCACATCTATTTTGATTTACAATCCTACCCTTGCAAATATAAGGTCGACGTTCTTCATCGCCGCTTTCGGGTCAAAAGCATGATCAAGCTGCTCTTTCGTGATACGTCCTGATATATCAGGGTCTGCTTCAAGAAGCGAGCGGAACGTGATGTGCGGGTCTTTTCCTTCTGCTGCAAGCTCCCAGACTTTCATTGCATTGCGCTGAACGATAGAATATGACTCTTCGCGTGAAAGTCCACCCTTTGCAAGCACCAACAGGACAGGTTGTGAAAAAACAAGACCACGTGTAAGCTCAAGATTGCGAAGCATTGCTTCAGGATAAATATACATCGTCTCGATGGTCTTTACCATGAGCGAGAGCATATAGTCGAGTGTGATCGTTGCGTCAGGACCCATTACACGCTCTGTTGAAGAGTGGCTGATATCGCGCTCATGCCAGAGCGCAACGTTCTCCATTGCTGTCTGTGCATAGCCGCGAAGAAGACGCGCAAGACCTGTGACACGCTCCATCGTTATCGGGTTACGCTTATGAGGCATCGCTGATGAACCCTTCTGTCCTTTCGAGAAGAATTCTTCTGCCTCGCGGACTTCCGTACGCTGCAGGTGACGTATCTCAACAGCGAGTTTTTCAAGACTTGCACCGACAAGAGCGATTGCAGTAAAAAACTCTGCATGCCTGTCACGTTGGATGATCTGCGTAGAAACTGGTGCAGGAGTAAGTCCGAGATTCTTACAGACAAACTCTTCAACGCTTGGGTCAATATGCTCGAACGTCCCGACAGCACCTGATATTTTCCCAACAGAGATGGTCTCAACAGCACGAGCCATTCTATCGCGAGCACGTTTTACCTCTGCATAGAACACTGCGAGCTTTATTCCGAATGTCATCGGCTCAGCGTGAATACCATGTGTTCTGCCGATACACGGTGTGTACTTATGCTCCTTCGCGCGTTTTTCAAGAGCCACGATCAGTCCGTCAATACCTTTAAGAAGCAGTTCGCCTGATTGTTTGCACTGAACGCTGAATGCGGTGTCAACAACATCACTTGAAGTCATGCCGAGATGAATAAAACGGGAGTCAGCGCCGACATATTCTGCCACATTGGTTAGGAAAGCGATAACGTCGTGCTTTGTAGTCTCTTCTATCTCAAGTACTCGCTCCGTATCAAACTTTGCAAGTGAGCGAATACCGGCAATGGTACCTTTCGGCACTACGCCTAGGGCTTCCTGCTGTTCGGTGGCGAGGAGTTCTATCTCGAGCCAGATCTTGAATCGGTTCTCGTCTGTCCAGATGGCTCCCATCTCGGGGCGGGTATAGCGTGCTATCATTTGATTTGTCGGAAAGGTCAGTAAACACAGGATATGGTGTTCGGGTTTTAATCGAAAAAATCTTCCTTATATTTGTAACTACGGGTTTGCATGTGTGTTTATTTTATAGTGTTGTGTTTACTAACTGGAGGATCCTATGGACCGTCGAGACTTTTTGCTACGACCGCTTTCGAATTCTAAATCCAATGCTTTACGTAATTCTACCCCTCTTAACCTTGCAGGGCTAGAGGAATATACCGGAGCATGGACATACGCCGATGCCGCACATCTTCTGCGCCGAACAACCTTCGGAGCGAAGAAATCAGATGTGATGACTCTGCTGGCAAAGACACCTGCGCAAGCTGTGGATATGCTACTTTCTCCCGCACCAATGAATACCCCACCCGCACCAATTAATTATGTAGGCGATGGTAACGACTGGACAAAGATGGAAGCCGGCAATGACCAACTTAACAATCAACGTCTGACTTTCTTACAGACTTGGTTTTTCTCTGCGATGATAAACCAATCCGTCTCTATCTCTGAAAAGATGACGCTCTTCTGGATGAATCACTTTGCGACCGGCGCGAATGCGGTCAAAGAGCCACGGTATATGTTCAAGCAGAATGAAATGCTTCGTCTCAATGCCTTGGGCAACTTCCGTACT
>DATDEW010000425.1:0-2341 GCA_036522935.1 Kapaibacterium sp. (SeqCode) | reverse complement strand
CTCATTACGCTTCGCTCCACTGGGAATGACAACCCTGTACCATACCGTCAAACACCCATACGACCAGACTTCAAATGTGTAAATTCTTGGCACCCCACGAAACCCGAACCACGATTCACGATTCACGATCCCCGCAACTCCTTATCGGTGGGAAAAAGAGGGGCAAAAACAATAAAATTAGAATGTTGAATTATATAGCACTTACAAGGGAAGTGACGGAAAATTCGATGCGGATATATTAGCCGTATATCTCTTCGATCGGGTCATGGCTTATCGCCCAGGTCATCAGGAGGGCAGAGAATGAGGCGATGGTCTCACGCTCTTCTTCTTCGCGGACGGCAAGGCCGTAGGTCTCGGCAACGAACTGCATGTTATCGAGTATCTTATTGAGCTGTGCATGGCTTACCTTGCCATGCCAGTATCCGACGGTTTCGATGAGCATCTTGCGGTGGCGGCGAAGGAATTCAGCCATTGATAGCTGCGGACTGGCATCCTCACGGTTCGAGCGAGGTCTGGCGATATTGAGCATATCGGTAACGTACTCATCAAAATGCTCTGCAAGAGTATGGTTACTGGCTCGGCGGAGAAACTGGGCTCGGGCAAGCGAGAAGTTAGCTTTGGTACGGATACGGAAGGTCGGCTTGACGACATAGAGATCGTAGTACTGCTTCTTCTCGCCGGTCTTGAGATACTCAGTATAGACCCACCGTCTTTTGAGTTCACCCCAAGCCGGAAGACGCACGACAGGGTCCTTTTCGCTATCGAGAACAACGAAGCGTTTGGTACGCGAATTGAACCCGACGATCGTAACCCAATGCCCCCACTGGTTGATACATATCATACATGGCAGTCCTTTATCAAGGTACTGTGTGATCCTTCTATACGCTGCATCTTCATCAACTAAACGGAATTCCATCATGTGACACTTGAACGCCTTTGCGGCACGACCAAGCATCTTTTCATCAGTCCCGCCTCGGGTAGATTTTGCTTTTTGGGTTATGGCTTTTTCGTCAACGAACCTGCCCAAAATAGCAAGAGCATGTTTTAGCGCGAACGGTCCGCACTGCCACTTATTTGGTTGAGGATAAAAGCCCACAGGTTATGATTTGGAGAGGAATTTAGCGATGCCGTTCTTACAATCTTCAGTACTTCGAGCCAAGGCATTCATACTGGCAGCATACTCCAGCGCCGCCTCGATACCCATTCCGGCAGTAGTAGCAAGCATCCGTTTTGTCATGGCGACAGCAGTCGGACTATTCCGGGCAACTGATAGAGCATACTGCTTGACCGTTGCTTCAAGCTGCGGGCAAGGGATAACAGAGTTTATCATGCCGAGGGAATATGCCTCTTCGGCAGATATCTTACGAGCCGACAGCAGCAACTCACGAGCATGCTGCTCGCCAATCTTACGAGTCAGGAAGACAGATACCAAGGCAGGGATGAACCCTATCATCGTCTCAGTATAGCCAAAGGAAGAATCATCTGCTGCAAAGACCATATCACAGACATTAGCAAGCCCACAGCCGCCTGCAAGAGCCGCTCCGTGGACCTGGGCGATGACTATCTTGGGATAGGTATAGATCTTCCAGAAAAGGTCACGAAGGGCACGGGAATCTGCGAGGTTCTCTTCAGCGCCAAAGCTGGCAAGCTTCTGGATATACTCAAGGTCAGCACCGGCACAGAATACGCCGCCTTCACCTGTAACAATGACAACCCTTACATCCTCATCAGGAAGCAGTGTATCGAGAGTTGCTGATAGCTCGCTGATCAACTCCGGCGAGAGGGCATTGCGCTTCTCCGGGCGGTTCAGGCTAATGGTAGCTATCGGATGTTCAAGATGCAGTTTTACAAGACTCATAGGCAATTGTGATAGACGATAATATACATAGAAATGAAATGGATAGGTTCACCGAAAGCCGAAATTTCAAAGAAATTTCATTACAGAGCGAAACAAACCGACCGATTAGTCAGTATGAGAAGCTATGAAAACATTATTATTCATATTATCAGGTTGCGTTCTGTTGCTGCTACCAACACCGGAGGATATACCTCACGTGAAAGGGGACACTGTCACTGTGGTCGCCAGTAGAGATACTACTGACAAGATTTCAGATATAGATATGTTCGATATTGACTCTTCGTTCTTAATTGACAGTTCAAAGATCTTACGTAAAGCTAAGTAAAGTTTCTCTCCCATCTCTAAGGATAACACGATCCGCACGCCATATCTCTTTAAAAGAGCTGACGTGCGGAATTTATTTCTTTGATTTTTCTTCCTGCCTCTCTGTTTTCCACACCTTATGGATAATTCAATTCAAATTCACGCAACAACGGTCATTGG
>DATDEW010000424.1:0-5176 GCA_036522935.1 Kapaibacterium sp. (SeqCode) | reverse complement strand
CTCCCGTAAAGAGACGTTGTGCATATCCGGTACGAAGCTCAAGGACAACAGAATCAAGTCCGTTTCTTAGTGCCTTCTCTATAACTTCACGTATCTGGAAGTTGTATGCATTGCTTGCCATATCATCTCGAAAACCGTAGCTCCGTAATATTACTGCAGAGTCAGTGGTCTCTGGGGTGGTTATCTCTGCTAAAATAGGTGCAATTGTATCCGTCGGTACTACCGAGGATGAAGTGGCATCAAGCTGCAACTGTAGCAACCCATTGTTGAAGGTTACAAATGGATCGAGTGCTAATTGCTCACGAATCGCTTTTATGTTAAGGGTGAAACGATGGCGGTTTGCAGCTGCTCCGCGAAGACGGAATGTCCCGGGAAGAACGGAAGCATCATCTGTTACAAGGTGATAATCAAACTTCGGTATGTGGTCTGTTTCCGTCGCTGCCGTATCCCCATTCTTGAGCGTCGAGTAATGTATCTTTGGGTACAGAAGAACATCTCCGGCATCGGTAGCTGCGAAACTACGGATGTTTCTCATCTCATCGTTAGGTACTAAGACGAATGCAAGCGAAGCAGTGTGAATAAACGGGGCTACTAACGTTGAATTAAGTGTCACTTTGATCGTTCCAAGCGAATCCTTTGCTACCTTGGCATGTCCAAAGCCGACAGGATTTGCAGAGAGGTCTGCCTTCGAAAGTGTACGAGTAGAGTCAGTTACTTTTCCTGAAGTTTCAAGAAAGACAGAAAAACTTATTGAGTCAGAGGTTGTCTCTCCGTATAAGAATGTGTTCCGCATCGGTAGCTCAAGGTAGGCGGATACTAGAGAGCCTACACTATCATGTACGAGAGGTGCCTTAAGTATGATCCATGATTCAATATCCTCGGTAGGTGCTTTGCCGATGAAAAGATGAGGAGATGCGTAGTTGAACGCAAACGTCACCCCGAGAGCATTTATGTCCTTCTTTGAAACAGGAGAGGAAATAAATATGCCTGAATCACCAAGTGTTGTTGTCTTGACGGCAACAGTGTCACGCAGGAAGTTATATCCGATGCCTGACAACTTCTCTTCACATGAGGTAAGAGTGAAAAGAAAGATCGCTATGAATATGCCGATTATTTTCCGGCTTGCCGGATGAGTTGGTTCTGTCATGAGAAGAGCTAACAGCAAAAGAAGCTGGGGAGTTTGTCGTTTATGAGGTCAGAAATCACTACGTTACTTCTTCGCAAGAAGTTTCTCATAGAGTTCTGCATATTTATGGGCCGAACTGTTCCAGCTAAAATCTTGGCTCATGCCGTTAGTTTGAAGCTCGCGCCACTGATCAGGGTGCTTTTTATACATTGTAATGGCACGATCAAGAGCTTTCCAGAATGACTTGCCGTCGTACTTCTCAAAAACGAATCCTGTCGCCGGCTTCTTCTTTGTCGCTTCAGCGACATCTGTGACCGTATCAGCAAGACCACCCGTCTTACGTACAACGGGCACTGTTCCGTAGCGCATTGAGTACATTTGGTTCAAGCCACATGGCTCATACGCACTTGGCATGATGAAAAGGTCTGCGCCTGCTTCTATCTTATGGGCAAAGTTATCATGGAAGCCAAGATGAAGCCCGATCTGCTTCGGGTGCTTTTTTTGCTGTTTGGCAAAAAGCTCTTCATATTTTTTATCACCGGAGCCGAGAATGACTATCTGTGCCCCGGATTTCATGATGTTCTCAAATACTTCGGATAACAGATCAAGGCCCTTTTGGTCAACAAACCGTGCGATAAGGCCAATAATGGGTGTTCCTTCCTGATAGGGAATATCCATCGCTTCGCAAAGATCCTTCTTGTTTTCTTCCTTTTGCTCTATTGATGTAATGTTGTATCTCTTTACAATATTTACATCATTATCGGGGTTCCAAATAGCATCATCTATCCCATTCAAGATGCCATGAACATCACGCTTGCGTTTTGTTAGGAGCCCTTCCATTCCGCAGCCAAACTCTTTCGTCTTTATTTCATCTGCGTATGTCTCGCTCACCGTCGTGATAGCATCAGCATAAGCAATGCCGGATTTCATGTAGGAGACACCACCATAGAACTCAATACCATTGGGGCTGAAATACTCGGCCGGTAATCCAAGCTTAGGAAAGGTAGTGGCAGGGAAGTTGCCTTGGTATGCGAGGTTATGAATTGTAAAAACGGTCTTGGTGCCATTAAAGAACGGATCGGTCTTCAAACTTTCTTTCAAAAGAAGGGGGACGAGTCCTGATTGCCAGTCATTACAATGAATGATGTCCGGCTTCCAGAGAAGACGTTTACATACTTCAAGAACTGACTTTGCAAAAATGTAGAACCGCTCGTCATTATCAGGGTAATCTTTCCCTGTGACGGGGTCAGAGTAGAGTCCCATTCGAGAGAAATACTCCTCGTTCTCAGGAAGATAGAGCTGAACTCTGGTTTTTGGTGTAAGAATAGCGCTTGACTTTGCATTGACTGAATACGTCTTGTCGCCGATCTTAAAGTCAAGTCCTTGAAGGCGATTTATAATGTGTATTTTCTGCTTTTTCTCGCCAATAAAGCCGTATTTAGGCATAATGACCCGAACATCATGGTCAAACTCGCGCAATGCCTGTGGTAATGCCGAACTAACATCAGCCAAACCGCCAGTCTTCGCATACGGATATACCTCACTGGAGACAAAAAGGACGCTCCGCTGTGGAAATTCGTGTTTTTTGGGATCGGTTGACATTTTTCGTATTTTTACCTTTTTCCCTAATCGTTGGGAATAAAATCGTGCAAAAATACGGATTTTTCCTCCTTCAACTGGGGAAAATCTAATTCTTCTGGAAATCTTGCGGTAACTAAACCACACAATAAGCGTTTTATTTTAGTGCTTGTTGTCTTAAATCTTAACATATTGGATCCTTTCGAAAGGTACGTTCTTATGAAAAAACAACTTACAATTTTTGTATTCCTTCTTTCATTCATTTGCGTCAACGCATTTGCAGCGAAGGACTCTCTTGAGATATCTCCCAACACCAGTGGTCTCTGCTGTTGGACATTAACAGTTAAAAACCGTAATGCTCAAGCATTGGCAATTGAAGAAATTCGATTTCAGATCACAACCGCAGACGGCACGGTCTTTGAAGAATTGAAGAATGTTGCACAGTGGGCTGAAATAACAAATGATGTGACCGCATCATATACATCAGATCTTAGTGGAATCCCCGCAGGTGGTTCAAAAAGCGATTTCGGGATATGCTTGAGTGTCTCTAAGACGGATCAGCCGATAAATGTAAAATGGGTGACCTATAATGCAGTTAACGCGCTCGATTCCGGGACGCTACAGTTTATTTGTTCACCAACCCAATCATATCCCAATGATTCAGTTAGTGTTGTTCCAAGTGTTGTAAATAATGACCCTCACTTCGCGTTTACGATCTATAATAAAAACGACTATGCGATACCTATTGCACGCTTCGCGGCACAATTGGTTACTCCTTCTGGAGGTACAATGCGCCCCTCAAAAATTTCGCCACCGACAGGTTGGAAGATAGATTCAGTGACAGGTTCATTTGCATATTTCAGCGCACTTAGTCAAACAGACTATATTAATTACCAAGAAGTGAGGTCCGGGTTCAAAGTTGCGCTCCGCGGAAATCCTACTTTGAATAGATTCTCATTCGCATGGTTTACCTATGATGAGGCAGGGGCTTTGATCTCGAGAGATACAGTGCGTAATATCCCTGTGACATTCTCAGGGTTCTCAACTGACGCTGATAGTCTCAAAGCATTAGTGCTCAATGGATGTCTTTACGAGTTAACAGTGAAGAATTATCACGTTTCAAATACTACACCGATCTCCAAAATACGAAAAGTTGTTCTTTGGAGAAAAGATGCTTCCATTACTTTCACTACTGCTCCGACAGCGCCACTATATTGGACAAAAACAGTAAAGGCTGACAGCATTATCTATTCAGCGCCGCATGACACGCTTGGTATCCCCGGCGGTATTGTCAATTCACAATTTAGATTTAATGTAGATGCACCATTAACACCTTTCAATATCGGATGGAGAACATATAAAACCCTATCGAGTGCGGCTGCAGATACTCTTTCCTCGGGGAATTTATCTCTTCAATGTCAGAAGGAAGCACCAAAGCCGGATGATGCGACGATCTCTGATGCCGGTTTGTGCACATACCTACTGAAGGTATTCAATGAGCACAATCAACCACCTTCAAATCTTATAGCGGTGAAACTATCGATTCCGAAGGGCAAAGGGAAACTGATCGTTTCGGTCAGTTCTTTAAACTGGAATAAGCAAAACGAAACTGATACTTCAGTCGTGATGGTTGCACCGACTGGAGGTACACAAGGTACGGGTGAAACTCAAGACTTCCTCTTTAGTATTGAGCCGACAACACCAGGCGAGCTATTTCCACTACGTTGGGCAACCTACGATGAGACAGCTCTTACAGGAGGAACTCCGCTATTCACCGGACAACATAATGTGGGATGTTCACCTGTTGTCAGCTCATGTGATGTGATGACACGTTCAGTGGTATCGGCTTCAGACTGTTCATATGAATATTCTTTTAAGAATCTCCGCGATACACTTATGAGCCGAGTTGTCTTTGAAGTTGGTAATGGTTGGGCTGTTTTTACCGCTGACGCACCAACAGGCTGGAATGTACAACTCTTGAATAATAAGACGACAGCCGAATATACCGTTGCTGCTGCACTTGGTATACCTCGGGACTCGACTCTTGGCGGATTCATTATCAAGTACCTTAAAGAAGAAACCGTGGGTAAACTTGATACCTTTAACGTGACAGTTAAACGTTACGATCTAAAGGATAAAGAATGTATTGATGTGGTCGAACATATTTGTACTTCGACAACAGTGACATCTGTCGCAGAGCCGGATATACTCTCATCGAATGTAACAGTGTATCCGAATCCCGTCGCTGGTGATGCTACTCTCTCGTTCAGTATGCAGAAGCAGTCACGTGCGACAATAACGGTGCTTGATCTTTTAGGTCGCCAGGTGAAAGTGATCGGAAGTTCGATCCTCTCCGAAGGTGGACATGAGTTCAAATTCTCTCTGAAAGGTCTTGAAGAGGGAAGTTACTACCTTCGTATCCAGACACCAAATGGTGTAGTAACGAAGAAACTTGTGTATATGCCGTAAGAC
>DATDEW010000423.1:0-5233 GCA_036522935.1 Kapaibacterium sp. (SeqCode) | reverse complement strand
AGGTTCGCCTTCTTTTGCGTGAGGCAGGCGGCCAACTAAATAGAACAATAGACCTCGAAATGTGGAGTAATTTATAATTGGCACTACAAATTTCATTACCGGGGCAAGGTGATTTTGGCGGCAAGGTCGTTGGTATCGATCTTGGTACGACGAACTCTCTTGTTGCATACGTCAGAGGCGGCGAAGCGCGTGTTATCACAGGCGCTGATGGCGGCATTGTGCCGTCAGTTGTTACGCTCGATGATGCGGGTAATGTCGTAACAGTTGGTGTTGGCGCAAAGCGTAACGCACTCCGCGACGCAGAGCATACTGTCTATTCTGTCAAACGTCTGATGGGTAAATCCTATCAGGATGTCGGCAAAGAAGCTGACCTGCTTTCCTATAAACTTGTACCGCGCGAAGAAGGACTTGTTCGTGTTCGTGTCGGAAACAAAGAATACACCCCGATAGAGTTATCATCGTTTATTCTTCGCGAGTTAAAGCAGCGCGCCGAAGCATTCTTCGGAGAGCCTGTCTCGAAAGCTGTTATCACTGTCCCCGCTTACTTTAACGACGCACAGCGTCAGGCAACCAAAGACGCCGGAAAACTTGCCGGGCTTGATGTCCTTCGTATCGTCAACGAACCAACAGCAGCTGCGCTTGCCTACGGACTTGATAAACACAAGAGCGGTATTGTAGCCGTCTATGATCTTGGCGGTGGCACGTTCGATATATCGATACTAAAACTTTCTGACGGTATCTTTGAGGTTCTATCTACTTATGGTGATACATACCTCGGAGGTGACGACATTGATAGACGCCTAATGGAGATGTTCATCACGCAGCTTAAGCGTGTTGAGCCAACATTCGAGCCGAACCCCGAAGAACTTCAGGCAATACGCACTGAATCCGAACGCGTCAAAATAGAACTTACCGCAAAGCCAAATGCAACGGTCGAATTAGTATTCCCGATGCGCGGCATCAACTACCGACGTGCTCTCTCGCGTCAAGAACTTGAGATGATCGCTCGTCCTATCATCGAGAAAACACGCAAGGCATGCGAGAATGCGCTTAGTGATGCGAAACTCACTCCTCGTGATATTGATGAAGTAGTACTTGTCGGCGGTTCAACGAGAATGCCAGCAGTAAAGGCATTAGTGCAGGAGATATTCCATAAGAAGCCATACGATTCGCTCAATCCTGATGAGACTGTTGCACTCGGTGCCGCAATTCAGGCTGATGTACTTGCAGGCAATACAAAAGATGTACTACTGCTTGACGTAACTCCGCTCTCGCTCGGTATCGAGACGATCGGCGGCATGATGAGTACGATCATTGCACGCAACACAACGATCCCGACAAAAGCAACAGAGAGCTACACGACATTTGCTGAGAATCAGACCGGGGTAGTCGTAAACGTATTTCAAGGTGAGCGCGATTTCGTTAAAGACAATCGTCATTTAGCATCGTTCACGTTGAAGGGAATACCGCCGCTTCCTGCCGGTGCAGCAAAAGTAGTTGTGCAATTCCTTATTGATGCTGATGGCATTCTTCACGTATCAGCTCTCGAAGAGCATACCGGGCTTGCGGCGAACATTGAAGTGAAGCCATCGTATGGACTCACCGATGATGAAGTTGAGAGAATGCTTCGCGATAGCATTCAACATGCAAAGCAGGATATCTCTGCGCGTAGACTGACAGAAGCCCGTACCGAAGCAGAGCGCGTCGTTATCGCAACAGAGAAGGTGCTCGGGCAGCTTCGACGCGGTGAGATACCGCTCCCGAAAGCACGGATGAGTGCACTTGATATTCCGAAGATCATTGACGATCTTTATGCACTCAAGAAAGTTATCCCGGGCGAAGATGCGACAGTGATCAACTCATTGCTTGAGTCGCTCGAACAATCTACCGCCTCGCTTGCACATGAGATCATGGATCTTTCAGTCTCGTCTGCACTCTCGGGCAGAGAAGTAGAGGCAATGTAAAATTTAATAGAAGAAGATATGAAAGCATACGACTATAAACTCAAAGCTCGTCCCTACACGGACGAAGAAGCAAAGACACTCCTTGCGAAGGTCATTGATGCTGATACCACTGATTGGCATTACAATACCCATCATAAAGGATACGTAACGAAGCTCAATGAAATTGAGAAAGCATTAGAGACATCCGATGTCACAAAAGCCAACGGAAACTACTCAGAGTTCGGCGAACTCAAGCGTCGTTGGACATGGAATCATGCAGGGACAGTCCTCCATGATCTCTACTGGGAGAACATGGGCGGTGATGGTGATGTGCTCAAAGCACCGGATGTAGTAAAAATGATCGAGCGTGACTTCGGCTCTGTTGATGCTTGGAAGTCAGACCTCAAAGCATGTTCACTCGCTGCAAAGCTTTCCGGCTGGGGTGTACTCATCATTGATACACTCGGCTCTGGTGAGCTTCGCAACGTAACGGTTGACGAGCATCACTACGGTGCTGTATGGGGAGCTATCCCTCTAATCGCATGTGATGTGTTCGAGCATGCATATTATCACAAAGACGGTCCGAAACGTGCGGCATATATCGATAACTTTATCGCGAATATCCATTGGGGACGCGTGAACGACCGGTATAAAAAGTACGCAGTAAAATAAAGAGGGAAGAAGTTGCCGACTATTACTTATCTACCGATGAATGTTACCTGCGAGGCGCTCGTAGGTGATAATATTCTTGCTGTTGCAATGGCAAACGGCATTGACCTGCAGCATAACTGCGGCGGGGTATGCGCATGTTCAACGTGTCACGTTATTGTAAAGCAGGGCTTAAACTCGCTGACAGAAATGCAGGACGACGAAGCCGATCAGCTTGACGAAGCCGAAGGGTTGACGCTTGACTCGCGGTTAGGGTGTCAATCAGTGTTGACAGAAAACATTGACCTGATCGTACAAATACCGCAACTTAATCCGCAAATAGCTCATTTATTCCACGAAGGAGCAACGCACTGACAATGTACAATGTGCAATGAGGAATGTTCAATGAAGAGTTTTTTTCGTTTAACCATTTTACGACCATGGCACAAAAGACAAACATCATTCAGGATAAAAGTTATGCTTTTTCAATACGTATTGTAAAGCTCTATCAGTATCTGACCAAGACAAAGAAAGAGAAGGTATTGGCGGTGCAGATCCTTCGCTCGGGTACTTCAGTTGGGGCGAATGTAGAAGAAGCGATCGGGGCATTCTCTATTAAGGAGTTCAACTCTAAAATGGGGATATCATATAAAGAAGCTCGAGAAACGAAATACTGGCTTCGGCTTCTTCGTGATACAGGCTATATTGAGAGTAAACCTGCCGAATCGATGTTGGCAGACTGTGAAGAATTGCTCAAAATCATGGGCAGTATTCTTAAAACAGGAAGACAGAATAAAGCAAGTAACTAATTGTACATTGATCATTGCACATTGAACATTCACCATGACTTGGACTGATATTGAAGACATAGCCGAAGCGCTTTACGAAGCGAAGAAGGATGTTGATCCGCTTGCGGTTCGCTTTACGGACTTGCGCGATTGGATCGCAGCACTTCCCGAGTGGGAGGATGATATCCACGCATCGAACGAAGCAAAGCTCGAGGCAGTGCAGATGGAATGGTACGAACTCTGGAAGGAAGATCATCCCGCATGAGCGAGACTACTCGCATACCGCTGTTTCCGCTTTCAGTTGTGCTGTTTCCGCAGTCGCAGATACCGCTTCAGATATTTGAAGAGCGGTATAAAAAACTTATTTCCGAATGTGTTGCCAGTGGTACAACATTCGGCATCAACTTTATCGAAGAGAACAAACTTCACTCCATCGGATGCACGGCTCGCGTTGCAGAAGTAACGAAGCGTTACCCTGATGGGAAGATGGACATCGTAACCGAAGGTGTCAGGCGGTACCAGATAGTATCAGTTGATGACCCGGGGACAAATGAAGAACTTCTTCATGCAAATGTCACCTACCTTGAGGATATGCCCGAGGATAGGGATGTAACGCTTGCCAACGAGACCATCAAGCTCTTTAATGACCTCTGTGAGATAGCCTATCGTGGCACGATAGATACGCTCGATACTGCGATATGGTCAAGCATTGAGAAATACCCGTCATTTATAATCGCGCAAAAGTCAGGGCTTGAGCCCGACCAGCGTCAGGCGCTGCTTGGCATCACGAGCGAGAACGAGCGCCTATCTATCATCAATAACTTCCTTTCCCAGCTCCTACCGCGTGTGCGCGAACTGGAGAAGATAAACGACCTTGTCCGCAACGACGGCTACATTGTAACCTGGAATCGTAAAAAGGACTAGATTTTTCCGTATTTTTGCATAACGTTAATAATAACATCATACAATGAACAAAAAAGCGAAAGTAGCAGCAAAGAAGCACAGCAAGTCACAGGCACGCGTAAAGGCGAAGGCAAAAGCTGGGCGCGAAGCAGGCAAAGCCGGCCGTGCAAAAAAGAGCGCAAAGTAAGACCTTAAGGTTTTAGCAAATGATAATAGCGGCGCCTCCGGTAGCCGCTTTTTTGCTTATGGATAAATATACGCGGTATCAAGAACTCATCCACTCGCCTCACACACTCATCATGGGTGTGCTGAACGTTACGCCCGATTCATTCTCTGATGGAGGCAAGTATCTGCGCGCCGAAGATGCCGTCCATCGCGTCGGTGAGATGCTCTCTGAAGGAGCAGACATCATCGATATCGGCGGACAGTCAACACGTCCGCCCGGAAGCACGTATGGAAAAGGTGCGGAAGACGTAACAGCCGAAGAAGAAGGCAAGCGAGTTTTTCCCGTGATAGAAGCGATCGCGAAGAACTTCCCGAATGCCATCATCTCGATCGATACTACCAAAGCAGAGATCGCCCGCCGCTCACTTGAGCTTGGAGCAAGCATCATTAATGATGTAAGCGGTGCAACACAAGATCCGCTCATCGCAGATGTTGCCGCAAGCATGAACGCTCCGCTTATTATTATGCATGGTTATGGTCCCGAGTTTGCAAAAGAGAAGATAGAAGAGTATAACTACTCCGACGTGGTGCAATCGGTATATGATTGGCTGAACAAACGAATAGTAGACCTCCGCGCAAAAGGTATTAAGGATATTTTAGCGGATATAGGTTTTGGTTTTGCCAAAGCTGCCGATGATAACATTCGTCTTCTTCGCGAGCATGATTATTTCTCCGAGCTTGGTGTGCCGCTTGTCTTAGGCGTCTCACGCAAGTCAACGATAGGCA
>DATDEW010000422.1:0-5034 GCA_036522935.1 Kapaibacterium sp. (SeqCode) | reverse complement strand
CTTTACAAGCGTTCGCATCGGCTCATCCCATACGCTCCTTGTCAGTTACGGCGCAGAGCGCGGCGGTTTGAACTGTACTGGTGGCGTCTGCCGAGTAGTGCCCGCATTTGAAGGATTTAGGGTCGGGCTTACGAGCCAGTTGTAAATATCTGTCCAAAGTGGGTTTTGCCCCCGCAACAAACCCCCTTGTTCTCGTGTTTACAGGGAAGATTGATTAATCCCTATGAGCATGATACGAGTATTAGCAATTTTCGCGTTTTTAGCTTTCTCCGGCGTTTCCAGTGCACAAGTCATTGCCGAAAATTTCCGCAATACAGCTTGCGCTAACTGTAAGGAACCTGATGAACAATACGAAGAGTTTATTGCTCTGAACCCCAGTTATAAGGTTATTCTGATAAACTACCATAATGGCTCTCCCTCTCCGAACGATCCGTTCTACCTCGCATCAAAAAATGATGTAAATCCCAGAAGCAATGTTTTCTATGGGGTAGCAGCAGACCCCTATATGTTTATTCAAGGGTACTCAGCAGGCAGTAAGGTCAGTGATTGGAAGACACTCACTACAGAAGCTAATGCTATTAAAAGTCCCTTCACGGTGAACGTTACAAAGTCACTTGCAGGGAATATCATCACGATAGAAGCTGACGTAACGGGTTCATCAAGTCAGCAGGTACGTCCGTATGCACTAATTCTTGAGTCGGACATTGTCTATAACAATGAAGAAGATTATGGAAACCCGCTGAGCGGTAAGTGGAATGATGTTGTTCGTGCTATCGTACCGACGCCTAATGGCGGCGACCCCGTCACGATCTCCGGTTCGCAGCATTTCCAGTTTACCTACGACATAACCGGTAAGGGATGGAATCCTGAAAACATTCATATCGTATTTTTCTTGCAGCAAGTAACGATGGTAACTCCGGGGATTAACTACCCGATACTTGGTGTCAACAAGACGTCTAAGGGCTTTACATCTGTCAAGAAATCGAAAGAATATAGCGGCTTCTCTCTCAAGTACGGCGGAGTGAACCCATTTACACGCAAGAACTATGTTAAACTTGCAAGCGATAAACCGGCTCAAGTGAAAGTAGTTATCTCGAACGTACTTGGCAACACTGTTGCAACTGCATTCGAAGGATATGTTGCCGGCGGTGAGCAGGTCGTTGATCTTGATATTGCAAGCCTCAACGAAGGCGTGTATTTTGCTCGCCTCTTTGTAGGCAACGAGCAGGTTGATGTTGTGAAGATAGAGAATCTTCTGCCTCTCTTCGGCCGTTAGTATTTCATTGTACAGTGTGATGGGTAGTACATTATACATTACCCATCACACATACTTTGCCAACCCATGAAACTCTCTAACCTTGTCACCGCTCTCGGCAAAATACTTCCGCTTCGCTCTGCGGGGTACGAGAAGGATGCGGTCGGTTTGCAGGTTGGGTTCGCAAAGGAAGCCGAACTTACGAAAGCACTCGTCGCATATGAAGTAACAGATGATGTAGTTGCCGAAGCAATGGAGGTCGGTGCGAATATCATTATCAGTTATCATCCGCTCATCTTTCCGAATGTATCAAGTATCACTGATGCAACCCGTACCGGCGCACTCCTAACCAAACTCATCAAGAGTGATATTGCTCTGTATGTAGTGCATACGGCATTCGATGCGAACCCTGAATTCGGCACGAGCCGCTCGATGGCTGATGCATTAGGTCTTGCAAATATCAAACCCCTTGCACCTCTACCAAATCTCTTAGAAAAGATCGTTGTCTTTGCACCGGAAGCCCAAGCGAGCGCAGTGCAGCAAGCAATGTGGCAGGCAGGCGCAGGGCATATCAGTAATTACGACGAATGCTCGTTTACTGTTGAAGGTGAAGGGACGTTCAGAGGTAATGCTTCTTCAAATCCGACTATCGGCACTCCGCTCGTGCGTGAATCGCTTCGTGAAGTACGCATCGAGATGATCGCCGAGAAATGGAAAACACCACGAGTTATTTCTGCGATGAAAGAAGCTCATACCTACGACGAAGTAGCCTATGATGTGTACCCGCTCACCAATGGCCATCCGCATTTTGGTATGGGATCGGTAGGGGAGCTTTCTGTTCCGATGACAACCGATGGTTTTCTTAAAGACGTAAAGCGTATCTTTGGCACACCGACGCTTCGTCATAACGGCATTCAAAAAAGTATTTCTAAGGTCGCTATGCTTGGCGGGTCCGGGATGGAATATTACTCCTCCGCCCGTGCTGTCGGAGCAGATTGCTTTATTACGGGCGATATACGATATCATGACTTTTTCAGAGCTGCCCATGACGGGATCCTGCTTATTGACGCAGGACATGCAGAAACCGAACGCTTTGTAAGTGAAGGACTTATGAGGGTAGTGCTAAAGTCAGTGCACGGGGGAGAATCAGGCGACGAAACATCTGGGAATTTCGTTATCAACTCCCGACGAAAATCGAATATAGTACATTATTATTAAAAGGATATTTACGTGAACCAAGCGCTGTTACGATTATACGAATTACAAAAGATCGACTCTGAACTTGCAGAGTTGGTGTCGAATCGCGGTGAATTGCCATACCGCGTCGCCGAGATGCGTGATGAGCTTGCTGCACGCGAAGCAGACCTCAATGATATGCACGCTCGCATTGCAGAACTTGAGACCGAAGAGCGTAAGCTGACATCAGAAATAGCAGATTTTGAAGTAAAACTTGAACGCTATAAATCACAGCAGTTCGATGTCAAGACAACCCGCGAGTATGATGCGATCAGCTTTCAGATAGAAGATGCATCACACCGTATCGGGCGCAATCAGGATACCGTTGCGCGAATGATGGTTGAGCTCAATAATGTGCGTGAAGATGCAGCGCTTTATGGCGGAGAGCTTGAGACCGTCCGCGTCGAGTTCGCCGAGAATGAGAAATCATTGAACGAGCTTATGACCGAGACTGCCGAAGACGAGAAACGCTTAACGGCTGAACGCGAGAAGGTCGTAGCAGAGGTTCCGGATAACTTTTTATCCATGTATGACCGCATTCGTCCGGCAAAAGAAGGAATTGCAGTTGTTGCGCTTCGTAATGGTGCATGCGGCGGATGTTATCACGTCATTCCGCGTCAGCTCGTGCTTGAACTCAAGAAGTCTGAAAAGCATACCGTCTGCGAATCATGCGGACGTATCGTCGTCTCTGACGGCATCGCTCTTGCCATCGACGGCGAGCCCGAGCCGGTCGTCTACGAGACAGAAGAAGAAGCGGCAGAATAATTTTTGCTCATCATCGGATGATCGCGTCCGGCTTCGGCCGGGTGAGGAAAGTCCGAACTCCGTAGGGCATCGTGCCTATCGAGGTTCGCCAAGATAGGGCAGAGGGAAAAAACCGCAAGGGACATACCTCTGACAGATAGTATCACAGAAACAATACCGCCCGCTTGCGGGTAAGGGTGAAAAGGCGGTGTAAGAGACCACCGGCGGCGCAGCAATGTGCCGTTTGCGATAAACCTCACGCGGAGCAAGACCATGTATGATACCTTCGTGCTTCTGCCCGAAGCCACAGGTATCGGGTAGGTCGCATAGATCAATGATCATCTCCCTTCGCAAGAAGGACAGACAAAATTCGGCTTATAGATGATGAGCGATTTTTTTTAGTGGTCAGTGGCAAGTGGTCAGTGACCAGTTTTTTTATCTGACAACTGTTCACTGACCACTACCAATGAACCGACTCGAAAAACTCCAACAATTCCTTGCACTCGAACCTGATGATAGCTTCACGAAGTATGCTATCGCATTAGAGTATGCTTCGATGAAGGAATTCCCTGCAGCTATCACTCACTTCGAAGAGCTTCTGGGAAAAGACCCGGCATACGTTGCTACATACTATCAGCTCGCTGATGCGTATAGAATATCAGGCAATAACGACAAAGCGATCGAGACCTACAGATCAGGCATCACCGCAGCAAAAAAAGCCAACGACCTACATGCCGCAAGCGAACTCCAAGCCGCATGGGATGACCTGGAAGACGAACTCAACTAACAACTAACGACTACTCATGACAATCGAAGAAAAGGCGATCCAATACTTCATCCAAGAGAACGTCCTGACGTTCGGCGATTTTACCTTAAAGAGCGGACGCAAGTCGCCGTACTTTTTTAATACGGGAAAGCTCTGCTCGGCATCACAGCTTGCTGTGCTTGGTACGCTCTTTGCCGAAAAACTTCAAGCGGAATCTGTCTTCTCTGATGCTTCGATCATCTTCGGTTCTGCATATAAAGGCATCCCTATTTCGGTGGCGACTGCCATCGCTCTTGCAAACTCATCTCGCAAAGACATCCGCTCCATCAGCGACCGCAAAGAAGCAAAGACGCATGGTGACACCAGCAGCTTTTTAGGAGATATTCGCAAAGGCGACAAAGCCGTCATCGTTGATGATGTTATCACCACAGGCGGCACGAAGTTCGAGGCAATAGCAAAGCTCCGCGAAGCCGGATGCGAGCCGCTTGGCTTCATCATTGCCTTCGACCGCGCCGAACCTGCAGATGGTTCATCCGTAACGGCAAAAGAGGCGTTCGAGAAAGAGACAGGTCTGCCAGTCTTCGCTCTTGCAACTGTTCAGGATGTCGTGAAGGTAAAGCCCGACTTTGCGCCAATGCTCCAGAAGTACTGGGAGAGTTTAAAGTAGTCTTTTTTCTCGGGATACATCCGCCGAAAATTTGTTTATTTTGACGTCTTAAAACAGAGAGTTGTTTATGTCATCCACAATTGAATCACTTCTTCAGGCGCTTGATACTGCCACCGATCATTCGATCGAGTCGCTTGAGCGTATCCTTGCCGAGAATACCCCAACAAAGGAAGAAATATGCGCGGCCTCCGATGCAGTGATGCCGTACGGACGTACGCTCTTGAAAATGACCGATACATACGAGGTGATCATCGGCTGTTGGCCTCGTAACGGTTGGTGCGACGCACATGATCATGGCAATGCGATCGGTATAGTAAAAAGTTATGGGGGCGATGTTGTGCATTTAGATTACCGTATGAATGGTAA
>DATDEW010000421.1:0-4970 GCA_036522935.1 Kapaibacterium sp. (SeqCode) | reverse complement strand
TATGAAGGAAAAATGCCGGGGTGGGATAATCAGAAAGATTCAATGGGATGGTCCATGGAAACTGACTATTCTATTGAATACATCAGCACTGACGTTGCATCATTTACGGTGAGTACTTCTGAATATTCAGGCGGTGCCCATCCAAATTACCGGACAACCCATATTACGCTTGACCTCAATACCGGTAAGCAGCTTGCAATTAAAGATTGTCTCAACGCGGGAAAACTCAAAGATATTAATAGACTGATCACGGAAAGTGCTCTTGAATGCGGTATGGTGGATGTTGAGGCTGCTAAGTGTTTAGAAATTACGCCCGACGAAACAGACTTTTCTATCTCAGCCGAAGGGCTCAAACTCTTTAAAAGTGATTGCTACACCTATGCATCACTTGCCTGTGCGTTTATTCAGGTGCCGCTGCCGAAGTTGAAGAAGTATATCAGATCGAACGGGGTATTCAGAGATCTACGGTGATACACCACTACTGACGGATAACTTTCCCGTTTACTATCCCATCAGCACTGATGACCTTATAGAAGTATGTGCCGATCGGTAGTGTACTCCCACCAACGAGTATCTCTTCACCGGTGACATATCGCTTTGTAAAGACTTCTCTGCCTACTACGTTCGTTAGTATCAATCGTGTATCAGAGAGTGCTTTTCCAAAAGAGGAAACATCCTTGAATGGATTTGGAAAAGGTGCATTGGCTTCTGCATTTGTGTTCGCCTTGGTACGTAGTCCTTCAAAGAACGAGTAGTTCAAATTATCGATCGTCAGGTAGAGACAATTACCGTCACTATTGGAATGACAAAATCCCTTTTCGCTCGAATAGAAAAGTACAGATAGAGAGTCGACCGAATCACGATCTACATAAATTGGAATGGAGAAAAGTCTGTACGCATTCGCCGGTCCGAGCTTCTTGATAGTGAATGCTGCGGTATCCGGCTGTTGTGTTTGGTAGTTAAATTTCTTGAGCATGACAAAGACGACAGCAGAGTCATCTGTTTCACTATTTCCGCCATTCTCCCCGAGCACGTACTTGTACTCTCCTGAAAGTGTGAATGTGCCCTTGCCTTGAAGTGGGAGTGGTACTCCATTGTTAATAAGATCGTACTCAAGCATATCCTTTTTCCCAAGACCGATACGTCCCTTCGCATAGCTATACCAATTCCATATTGTGACGGCATACTCTCCGTGTGCGGCATCTCTCGTGCGACCTGCACCAAATCCGGAGGTCGCCCAATCCTTGGGTAGTGTATCCTGCGTGGTCTCCGTCCAAAGCTCAAAATCCGAATTAGGAATGAATTGCGCATGCAGCGAAGCTGCAAACAAAAGAAGCGTACAGATAAAAATTGCTTTCATTGAGGTAATACGATTGCCAACTACTAATAAGACACAAAACTCAGGGAAATGTTTCCGGTTCGCATGCGTCCCGCTTGCGAGTGTCTCAAATCTTCGTATATTCGTTTGATAAAGCATGACGAGCGAGCGTACATTTTTTCGGAAGATGGAGGAGTTCGGGTTCTTCGAGCACATCTACGAGCACCTTCCACCCGAGTTCACTGCTGTCTTCGAGATAGCACGTATCCTCGAGGACGAGGATTCACCTCTTCGCCAAACGCTTGAGCCGGCACTGCGTATGCCGACGCTTGAATCATCTACCAATCACGATCTGATAGATGTTTTTCAACGAGACATTCCAACCGGTGAAGAGTACGAAGCGGATTTCATCCGTAACCGCCGTGATGTGCAACGCATTTACTCTTGGCAATTCCTTTTACCTGACTCACTGTTCGACCAACGTCTTGCCAAAAGGGAGCTGATGCTTCCGATAGCGAAGTCACCGGTTATCTTGCCTGTTCAGGATGCAGGCGATAGCTTTTCTTTCTCAAGCAATAAACAAAAAGTATTCATCTTATTTGATACGTCAAATTCGATGCGGGCTCATCACCGCATCCACTTCGCAAAAGCGATTCTTTTCTACTTCCTTGAGCGCAATAAAGAAGAGATGGGCTTTGTGAGTTTACGTACCTTCGACGACAAGGTCGGCGAGATGAGCACTGCTGTTGATACCGATAGCTATAAGGCGCTTGTCCGTAACATCGTCCGTATCACTGATCTCGGGATGGGGACTGTTATGCAGAAAGCAATTATGCAAGCGATAGATGATATTGCTATCCATGATAATCTTTCAGGAGCGGAGATACTTATCATCACCGACGGCGCAGTAACACTTGACGAGAATCTTATCCGCTCACGGCTTGACGGCAACACGAAGATCCATACTATCAAGATCGGGCATACGCAGATCTATGCGTCTGAGAAATTTATCGAAGAAGATATCCTTGCCGGGAAGGCAGGACACGTAAAACTTGTCAATGATCTTGTTCAGCAAGAGCGTGAGCTCACACATCAGCTTGATGTTGTTCAAGGCAGAGATAAGAAAGCCCACTTAGAGCAATCAATGCGCGGCGTAAAGGAGCGCATGAAAAAGCTCAAAGCCGAGCTTGGTGATGAGTATCGTAAAGCGTTCGGACATGAACTTGAACGCATCAGCTCTGTCTATATTGAAGTTGATGATCTTAAAGATATGATCTTCGGTGCAAGTGCGGAGATGATCGAAGACATTGAAGTACTTGTCGGGAATATCGAAGCTGATGCCGAGGAGTTCTTCACCCCGGAGATGACGAAGAAGATCGCCATCATGCACGATCATATTGGCTTCTTACTTGAGTATGAGAAAGACCCTGCACTTCGGCAAAAACTTGAACAACTTGATGAACGTCTGCGCGAACTCCTCAAGAGCGCATTAGAAGAGGAAGAAGGAGCTGCCGAAGGAGCGCCCGAAGGAAGCTCCGGGCACTCGCGTGTAAATATTCCGATGAATGAAGACGACCTGCGCGATCTGCATTTCCTTCTTGAGTTCAGCAGTGGCTCCGGTAATACGCAGTGGAAACTTCTCTTCCGCTATATCAAGAAGATTGTCGTCAAATCCGTCAAGCGTGTCTTTACTGCAACGATACGACTTGCGCCGAAGGTGCGACTGCCGCGCGATTAACAACGTTCTTGTTGAACGGTGCTGCAATGACGACCGTTGCTACGAATATCGCGATCCCGATAAACAGATAGAGTGCCGTTGAGCGTGTGAGATTTGTCATATTAGTATCCTGCCTTTTCTGTTGTTTGTTACTGTTTATATGTGAGGACTAACCCGACCATTAAGTTTAACCGAAAAAAATGAATTCGTTTTCACCAACTCACGAACTCATTAAACTCACGAAACCCATTAAACTCATTAAACTCACCAAACTCTTAAAACTCTAAGGCGACTCAGGAGAGGGCTCGAGACGAGTCCTGTTCATACATCCAAAGCGGGAGGAGCTTGCTTGAACCGGACGCCCTCTCCATATAGTCGCACATCTTCATCGTTTTCAAGTTGGGTTTCGAAACTTGGAGGAATCCGAAACCCTTCTATACTAATAACCCGCCAGATACCATTTTGTCTCATGGCTACTGCAAGATATTTTAAATATTCTTGGTCTCCTTGGTGACTCTGTGTCTTGGTGGTGAAAAATCTTTACCACCAAGACTCGAAGGTACAAAGTTCACCAAGAAAAAAGTTTAGAAAGTGTCGAATTGTGGGGGGATTCTTTACCAAAAAATCATCTTGTTAATAGCGAGATAATTTGCCTTATCTTACAACTATGCTTTAGTTATGTGATGAAACTTCTTCTCGTTGTTTATATTGTTTGTGTTGCGAGTTGTGTGTGCGCCCAGGAGCGCATACCGATGAGCACACCAACTAAACAAAACGGGGAGAGCGCCGCAAGCCCAGCGCGTGAAAACGCGAACCCCTCACCCGTTCTGGCGCAGAAAGTCCAATCAAAAGTAGCTATACACTCTCTTTCTGTTTTCCCTAATCCCGCAACAAAAGAGCTTTCGATCAAATACTCGATGCCAAGCGGTACGCAAGGGAAACTCGTGCTCCATGATATGAACGGCAAAGTACGTTCAACTATCTGGGACGGCACATCCTCCGAAGAAACCCAAGAGATCAAATACGACCTCACCAAAACCCCTCCCGGCAGCTACATAATAGGCCTAGTCTGCGGCGCCGACCAATGCTCCAAGGTTGTGACGGTGGTCAGGTAGAAGCATAATCCTTTGAGGTGTAACATTTCGGTATAATTTGAGTTGTTGATGTATAATCATTACATGGATTCATGCGTATTATTTTCCGCATAGCTATTTTCCTTCTTGTTTTTCCTGTCATTTCATTCTCTCAATGGGAAAAGGTTGGGTATCCGGGAGGCACGGTTCGTATTTATGCCTATGACAGTCTGTGGGTAGGTACTGCTGGTACTGATGTCTATTTATCAACAGATGATGGCGATAGTTGGCAATTGAGTACTCAAGGACTTCCTATTTCTTACATACTTGAGATACGTCAACTATTTCATCGTAATGATACTGTGTTCATTCGATTAGGTTCGTCTCGATATAGCATCTACCCTCATTTTACAGATTCTGTATTGTTTGTAAGGACACGTAAAGATAGATCATGGTCTACGATCCCAAACGTACTTTTTCCCCTTGATGCAAATAGAAAGGAAATATCAAAAGATACTATTTTGTATATAGGTGCGCCTTTACCGGGTACTACGGACTATGGAAATTTTCACATCAGTATAGACGGCGGAAAAACATGGCAGAAAAGAGTAAGTAGTTTGCCCGATACAAATGCATCTTTATACAACTTCAAATTTATTAATAGAAGATGTTTTGCATCCGTGTCATATATAGACACTTTGTATACTCCCGATACTACAATTGGGTCCTATAGCGCTGGGTACTATTATTCGGATGACTTTGGACTTCATTGGATAAAACTTGCGCCTTTACTTAACACCGGTCAGTTTGAATATTTGATACAAGGTGATCTGAATTCATTGTTTATTGTAACATATCCATG
>DATDEW010000420.1:0-4827 GCA_036522935.1 Kapaibacterium sp. (SeqCode) | reverse complement strand
TGTTGATGGTAGTTGCAATGGTTGTCATGATGAATGGTTTTAAAAATGCAGGAATAGAACTGGGGCCGGATTCTCCTGTGCCTACTCATGTCCCAGATGGTGTAATTGCACTAGTAGGTTATGTAAATCGATCGCTGATATTGGTAGATATTTTATGGCTAATATTCGCTGCAAAAAATAGCAAACGTATTGCAATTGTTGATGAATCGGTTTAATAAAGATCGCTATTGTCGCCATAGTATCTACTGCTAAGTAACACGATCACATTGCGTAAATAACATGAGAAAACTTAAACTCCAGGTTCAACTCTCGCTTGATGGATTTCATAGCGGAGAAAATGGTGCGCTCGATTGGATGACATGGGAGTGGGATGATAAACTCAAGAACTATGTCACTGGCATTACCGACCCTGTTGATACGATCCTCTTGGGACGCAAGATGATAGACGGATTCTCCGGTTATTGGGAGAATATTGTTAACAATCTCCCAAGCGATGAAAGCTATGGTTTTGCAATGAAGATGGTAGAGACGCCGAAGATCGTTTTTACCAAAACACTTACAACCCTGCCGTGGAAGAATACGTCTCTTGCAACAGGTGACTTGGTCAAAGAAGTTAATGCATTGAAGAATCAAGATGGAGGAGATATCATCGTCTATGGCGGGACAGAGTTCGTTTCGAACCTTCTCAAAGAAGGACTCATAGATGAATATAATCTTTTCATTAACCCGACCGCTATCGGAAAAGGAAATAGTATCTTTGCACAGTTGGACTCGAAGCAGGGGTATTCACTCAAACGCTCTATCGGATTTGATTGCGGCATCGTCGCATTGCAATACGAGTGCAAGTAAGACAATCAATTATTTACAAAAAGATCAATATGAGAAATCTCAATATACTGAATACAGTTGTACATCTAATAAGCAGTCTCTCGATTGCTATTGTAGTGGTTGCATTGGTATCCTGTCAACAGAGTTCAAAGGATGGACATAATACTTCAACTGCCACAAAAGACACAGTTGCGAGCCAGAACATACAACCGGCAGAAAGCGGATATGCAGACGTAAACGGGTTAAAAATGTACTATGAGGTCTATGGCAAAGGCAAACCTATCGTGCTCCTGCATGGCTCATATATGACTATTCCCTTGAATTGGTCACACATCATTCCTCTGCTTGCCAAAGACAGGAAAGTAATAGTAGCAGAAATGCAAGGCCACGGCCGCACAAGGGATATTTCTCGCGAATTTAGTTACGAAGGTATGGCAGACGATGTGTCAGGCCTGCTCAAGCACCTCAAAATAGATAGTGCAGATATATTGGGATATAGCATGGGAGGTGGGGTAGCCTTTCAAGTAGCCGTGCGTCATCCGGAGCAGGTGCGCAGGCTTGTGGTGCTCTCAGGTGCTTATACGCATGATGGCTGGTGGCCCGATGTAGAGGCGATGTATGCTACGATCAACGCTGATATGTTCAAAGGCACACCTATACAAAAACAATACGACAGTCTTGGAAACGATCCAAACAAATTCCCTGAATTTGTCAAGAAGGTTATCAGTATAGACCTGAAGCCTTATGATTGGTCTAAAGATGTAAAAAAAATACAAGCCCCGATATTCATGGCCATTGGCGATGCCGACGGCATACGGTACGAACATGCTCTGGAGCTGTTTCGAGCGCTAGGGGGTGGAAAAATGGGCGATATACACGGGTTGCCTAGATCACGCCTGGCCATCATACCGAGCACAACTCATATAGGCATGATACAGCGGACGGATTGGCTGATACCTATGATGACTGATTTTCTGAATTCCGATCTCAGTCCAACGCCTCCTACATTCTAAAGACGTTACACAATAGTAATTGCAAGACGGACGAGCATAATAGACATTTACTTAACTATCAACAGCAATGAACAATATCAATCATACGATAACAATAAACGCACCTCGCGAGAAAGTATGGAAAATACTTTGGGACGATGCGACCTACCGCAAATGGACAAGCGCTTTCCATGAAGGTTCTTATGCAGTTTCCGATTGGAAGGAAGGCAGCACAATTCTATTCCTCGACCCTCAAGGACAAGGGATGCACAGCGTCATCGAACGTCTCGATGCACCGAACACGATGGTATTCCGTCATCGCGGCGTGGTATCCGAGGGCAAAGAACTTCCTCCGACACCGGAGACAGAAATGTGGAGCGGCGGGAAAGAGTCATACTTCCTTAGAGAAGAGAACGGCGTAACGACGCTCAACGTAACTGCCAATGCGCCAGAAGAATTTGTTGCGATGTTCAACACCTCGTTTGAAAAAGGTCTTGCCATCGTAAAAGAACTTTCAGAAAACTAACTTAACCATAAGGAGAAACATCATGAATCCAGTAGTACATTTCGAAATGCCGGCAGAAGATAGAGCGCGTATGGCGAACTTCTACACTAATGTCTTCAACTGGCAGACACAACAGCTCGGCGAAGACATGGGCGGTTATGTCTTAGCAAGTACAACAGCAACAACCGAAGATGGCAGCGTAACAACACCGGGCAACATCAACGGTGGTTTTTACCAAAAGACCGATGACCCACTTACACATGGTACGTCTATTGTCATCGCAGTTGAAGACATCGACGCACACATGAAAAAAGTGACCTCAGCAGGCGGGAAGATCATCGGCGAGCCGATGATGATACCCGGCATCGGCAACTTCGTATCATTCTATGATACCGAAGGAAACCGCGCAAGTATGCTTCAACCTTTAATGCAGAAATAAAGAGAACACAATGAATAAAGTAACACCATTCTTAATGTTCGAAAGCGGTGCAGGCGAAGCAATGGACTTCTATGCATCAGTCTTCAAGAACTCAAAGATCATAAGCAAGATCACTGGACCTAACGAGATGACTGTCGGCACGATAGAGATCGAGGGGCAGACCATTCAAACCTATGATGGCGGAGCGTATTTCAAGTTCAGCGAGGCATTCTCGTTATCGGTTAGCTGCTCTTCACAGGAAGAAGTAGATTACTACTGGAATGCATTCATCGCCGGTGGCGGAAAAGAATCAATGTGCGGATGGCTTTCTGATAAGTGGGGCGTCTCATGGCAGATCATCCCGACACGTCTCATGGAGATCGTCGGACATCCTGACCGTGAAAAAGCGAACAGAGGTGTTCAGGCAATGCTCCAGATGAAGAAGATCATCATCGCCGATCTCGAAGCTGCATTCGAAGCAAAATAATTACTTCTCTCTCTTCCCCCTCCACTAACATAGAGGGGGCTAGGGGGTAGCGCATTTACTTCATCATCTTCTCGATCGTATTCCAATTACGTGTCGTGACGAGTTTGCCAAACTCCTTCTCGATGATCGCCATCGCATCGACCGTCCCCTTGCCTTTCGATAGATCAAGCACACTATAAAGCGCATCATCTTCGAGCTTCAGAATGCGAATTGCTTTATCATCGCTTGTATATGGTATCTTCAGTTTCGTCTTGTGCACTTCGGAGAGGAACGTCACATAAAGGCGTATATCTTTCGTGACCTTGATAGCTTTGAACGGCTCCGAGGCGAACATCTCCTCAAGCCGCGACATCTCGCGCATGAGGACAGGGATCGTGAAGCCAAATTCTTTTTCAAGCGCAGCGGCGATGCGCTTTGTGAGTGTAATGATATTCTCCTTCTTTGCCGAGAACATCGCATTCCCGCTTGCAAGGAGAGTTTTTACATCAGTAAGCCCCATGTTCTCAAGTGTTACCTTGAGCTGAGCCATCGGGACCTTCTTATTCCCCCCGACATTTATCCCGCGTAAGAATACAGCATGTCGTATCATGTGATTGCAGTTTATCCTTGTAAACGAAGCACACGGTGGTTCTGTTTTCCTTTATATAAATTCCAAATCACGGACTCAAACCGTACTGCTACCGTTTTCTTTTTGGGATAACAAAATTTGTGCCTGTGTTGGGATCAAGAAAGTTGTTGGGTGGTGGCACTTTGTTGATCTGTGTGCTGTCAATTATAAATTTTCCTCTGTCATTGACCCGCCATTTTTCCCACCAGCCATCGGGTAAGCTGTATGGTTCGCCGAGCGGATCATGATTCATGCCCAACGATCCGCTATTAATGGTATATGTGCATTCCACACTATCGCTCCGAAATCCTTGAACAAGAAATTCGGAGAGATGTATGTTTAGCAGTGAGTCCGGCATTCGTGAGGCATTATAGACTATAGCCTGCGGCCCGCTTATTGGTATGAACAGTGTGTCAATTAAGCGGAAGTGTTTGTCCACTGTTAAGAACGCATCAGTACGTATAGTATGTTCAGGGCGGCTGTCATTGGTAAGTTGTAACCGCAGCAGCCATAGGTTTGGGTTGAGACCAACTGACCAGCGAAATCCTATTTCTTTCATTCCATCTAATATTTTTTTTGGGATGAAATTGTAAGGCCTCACTTCATCGGAGGTCAGAGGGAAAGGATTGCCGGATTCATGATCGCTGAAATAGTGCTGATTCTCATAGGAGCGAAGCGGTGCCTTTTGTGTATAGGCCCAGTAGTATTCAAGGTCACCAAGCTTACGAATTGAACCATCAGTACTGATATGATAGTACTCTGTCCATTGTGTTTTTGCGGTAACGTATTTTCCATGCGTATAGACCGTGACTAATAAGCCTTTTCCCGGCCAATAGGCAGTAGAACGGTCTAATCGAAACAATAACTCTGTACTATCGGGATAGAGTTT
Organism: Kapaibacterium sp. (SeqCode); assembly: GCA_036522935.1. Classification (GTDB taxonomy): domain Bacteria; phylum Bacteroidota; class Ignavibacteria; order Palsa-1295; family Palsa-1295; genus DATDEW01. Next base: position 101 of record DATDEW010000420.1, on the reverse strand, counting down.
TGTACGCTTGTTATCGTAAGTTCTAAAGTATTCACCTGTTTGTCCGATTCGCAAAAGAAGTTTTGGGTTTTTTGCTACACTGTCACTGGCAACAAGGATGG
>DATDEW010000419.1:0-3357 GCA_036522935.1 Kapaibacterium sp. (SeqCode) | reverse complement strand
ATGACAGAGCTTAACGGCAAAGAGGTCGAAGGACGTCCGCTTTCAGTCCGTGAGGCAAAGCCGAATGCAGAGCGCGGAAATCGTGATGGCGGAAACAACGGCCGTCAGCGTTATGAATATAACGATCCGAACAGCACTGACATATCAGGTCGCAGCTACGGCAACCGCAACGGTTGGTGGTAAGTAACAAGCGTAAAGCTTAAACTTCAAAGCGTAAAGAAAAGGCAGTCATTGTGACTGCCTTTTTTATTTTACCCTAACGAATCGCTGGGATGTCTTGCTTGATACAGATTCAACACTTAAGATGTAACTGCCTTCAGGTAGGTCGTTGATCGAAAAAGTAAGTTCTTGTTTGCCGCTTTGAAGAGTACGCACATCACGAATTAGAACAGTACCATTCACATCCGTGATCGCAAACTTCACATCATCTTCAATTGGAATCTCAATAACAAAGGATATGTCATCCTTTGCCGGATTTGGTTTAATCGCACCAAGCTGTAGTGTCTCACCGCGCATGAAGTCTTGCAGCATGTGATCAGCACAGAGATACGTATACGTAAAGCTTGCACCAGTGGTTGTCGATATACTTGATGCACAGGGGTCCTGTGAGCCGCCGCCTGAGGTGACATTCGATAGGACAAGATCTGTCGTCGAATCTTTTGTAAGATAGATCCTAAAATCAAGCTCCGCTAACGTTCCGCTTCCATCAGCTTGGATATACGGCGAACCTGACAATGTGAAATGTCTATTGTCGCTTGTCGTAAGTGTATTCGGTCCTTGCGTGCCTGTATATGTTATGAGGTCAGAGTTATATCCAAGATCGAACTCAAGCGAACGGATATTCGCATTCGTAAATCCTTGTGTCGCTGACTCGACGAGCGCAAACCGAACCGGGTCGCCGGATGTACCGATCGGGTTCGATGGGTGAGGTACTGATGTAATACCAAACGATGCAGTCCCCGGAAAACTGATCGAGCGAATAAACGAGACTGAAGGGAGCGTATTACTTGCTGTTGAAGCAAATGAGACTGATGCCGAGTTTTGTGTCTTGCCGCCAGTTGTATCTACCTTTGTAGAAACTCCAAGTGTTATGCTCTGGTCCGGAGCAAGTGTTATCGGCAGTTGAGAAATATCGATAGTAAATCCGGTGCCGACAAGATTCGCACTTGTGAGGATAAGGGTATCACATCCTGTATTCTCAAGAGTGATTGATGAATTCGTCTCGTCACATAAGAATACTGTGCCGAGATCTACCGTCCCGCCATTGGGACTTACTGACAGTAACTTCGTACCGTTTCCGACAAATCCTGTAATGCTTGCGCTATGATCTTTACTTGAACCGGTCCCCGATGTATTCTTCGAGCGTATCGATACGGCTCCTGTCCTCGTCCCTTTTTGAAGCGGAGAGAATTGTATTCCGTAACGAAGCGTATCTTCTGGTTGAAGAATTGCGCCAGTAGGGTTGGCTCCTAGCAGCACATAATCTGATACGCTCGTCAATGCAAAGTTTTCTATTGTGATCGGTACGCAGCCTGTATTCGTAAGGAATCCGAAGAGCGAATCGCTTAGCGAACAAATCGAAAGCGTATCAAATGAAAAAGCTTTCGGTTCATAACCCAGCACACCAACACCATCGGTACCCGTACCTTCTATCTGAAATGAAATTTCCTGCGTCTTGCCGTGCATACGTCCGATATATGAAGGGTAAACGGTCTTCTTACCAAGAGTAACCGGAATAAAATGTGCGCCAATAGTAACAGAACTATCAGGCGGAAGTGAGTAGGGAAGAGTAATAGCATCGATAGAGAATTCCGATGCAAGTGTGCCCGGACCTGAGATTATCTCAAGCGTATCACACCCTGTATTCTTAAATATGAACACGGAGTCCTTCTTCTCACCGCATATACCTGCATCGCCGAGATCAAGTGTAGATAGATTCAATGTCAGCCTAGGGTTTTCACCATTTATAGAGGCCGATATTTTTATCACACTATCAAAATTCCTTTTATTTCCCGAAGCATCAATGTATCCCTTGATACGTATCTGCGAATTGAACACACCATAATTACCATTTGGAATAAGGTCAACCGTAGCTGTATATGATTCGCCTTCAAATAGAGTATCGGGCAATGCTGGCGAGGTGAAAATATACACACCAGGGTTGTTCTCAATTGCAACGGATGTCAAGACCATGTTGCCGCATTGTGTATTGAGAAGCTTTGCTGACTTTGTCGAAGTAGTACATGCAGAAATATTTGGAAATTTTATCTCCTCCCATACAATTGGCGCATTCGCAGACATACCACTTCCGCCATCAGTAGTTTTCCAGACTCCTCCGCTTGCGTCAAATGCGATGACAACTTCACCTTTGCAACCCATAACCCAGAATGAACGTGTATCAATGTTGTTTGATGGTCCGCCAACAAGTACCCATGTTTTTCCGCTGTCAAGTAAACTTGTACGTACCATCCCACGAGATTCAGTTTGAATGTACATCACACCAAGCTTACCATGAATATGTCCGGTAGCATATGAACTGCCGATCAGAGGTGCGAAATCAAACCGAGGTGCCCATCCTGCTGATGGAAGTTTATACATTAGTCTTCTATTCATCTCTTGAACAGCAAACCAAATATTGTCTGTACCTTCGCCATATGCAGACCAACATTCACCAGGAAGACCAGATGAATTCGGTCCGGGAGTAATTAATGTACCGATACCTGGGTAAGAAAAGATACCATTCGTATTTTGGTTTGCGATAACATTTTGACTCCACGTTGCGCGTGAACCATCGCTTGCAATCCCTGTCCCATTCGTACCGGGAACAGACGCGTCAATCCATGAATACCCTCCATCGGTAGTTCGCCACCGATTTAATGAATAATTACCCCGCGAAAAAATTGATGCATATCCAAACCCATTCGCATCAATAGCGATCTGTGTCACTTGCCCAACACCTGAAGGAGTAGTTGCTTGGGTCCACGAGTATCCTCCGTTTACCGTTACCCATATTTGGAGCGGTGTAAGATGAGCTCTCTCAAATGAACCAGTCCCGGCAAATCCGACATTGTCATTCAAGAAGAAACAACAGCCAATGGGTGCTGGTATCTTCGCGATCTGCTGCCATCCGGCAGAGACGAAAGAAGGAATCAGAAGAAGAAATAATAGAAGGTATCGAATCATTGCGTTGCTAAATATAGAACGCTTACCGGGAGGTTTAGTTACTAAACAGTTACCTCTTTCTGACTATCCAAATATCTTGAGGGAATAGATTCTCCCCTTCGGGCTCTCTCTCAATATGCTCGAGTATTTCTGCATTGCTAAATAACTTCGTCATGAATGCCTTTGGATGATAGG
>DATDEW010000418.1:0-4790 GCA_036522935.1 Kapaibacterium sp. (SeqCode) | reverse complement strand
GCCTTGCTCTATAAACCGCTTGTCGTAACGCTTGTCATGGGGCTTGTCTCGTTCCAGTCCTTCGAGCGGTGGCGCGTGTACTTCCCTTCTGCCGGCGTCTTCGCTCTCTTTGCAATTATCGGATATACCATTTGGCAAAGCACAAATTATTCAAAGCTCAAGCGTCTTTATGTAAGTATCTTCGCCGTGACCTTTATTTTCTTTCACGGTATGCAATCAGTTGTCAATGTCGGCGTATGGCAGAAGTCAACCGAAATGCTTGTGAAGATCAAGGATGATATCCGCGGCATACTTACAGAGCATACTGAGCGTCCGCTGATGCTGAACTTCGTGCTCTCGCCGATAAAGCTTGGCGGTGCGCCCGTCATGCAGCTCTCGCAATCATACACAGCCATCATGGCTGAAGCAGAGCGGCTCAAGTTACCGAGTCTCGCTTACGGCTCACTCGGCACGCTTGGCGATTCCGTCTGGCTTATCACGAGCGTTGATGCCTATGCGCTGAATACCGAATACGGCTTTATGGGATTACAGATCAGAGAGATCGATAATAAGACCCTTGAGGTACAGTGCTCTCCAAAATATCTCGGCTTACAACCCAATGCATCACTTGCCGATGGCATCGCCCGCCGCGACAGGGTCTATAAAGACGGCGACAGCGTCGAGACATACGGCACATCAGTAAAGATGCTCAAAGCCAAAGGCGCATTCACCTCCCATGCCATCATAACCATAAAAGATACGGCAGGGCTGCCGATATACTACGATGGCAATATCGTAAGAACCATCGCCCGGTAATAAAACTATTCCGGATCTGAGGCGATGCGAATGAGGAATGTTCGCCAGCAGAACTGCATCCATTCCTTTGCCTGCTCCATTGAGGAGACGGTCGTCTTTTCGCAGCTAAGAATATGAACATCCATTTCAGCGTCGAAGGAACCGTCACTATTTTGCTGAATAGAACCTATTTGCTGAGTGCCTACAAAAACAGCAGTCAGACCATCAACTGCTTCGGAGTACCTTATTTCTTTTATCGTATGCATACCCCATACTAACTTTCTAAGCTAATAAAAAAAGCCATAAAAATGTTGTATAATTATCGGATATTTGTCATTGCAGAAATTGGGTGTTTTATTACTTCAGACCTGCAAAAGATCAATACTTATAAAACCCTTGCCCGCTCTTCTTGCCGAGCATGCCGGCGGCTACCATTTTCTTTAGGAGCGGGGACGGGCGGTACTTGGTATCGCCGAGGCCTTCGTGCAGGACGTTCATGATGGCGAGGCAGACATCAAGCCCGATAAAATCAGCAAGGGCAAGCGGACCCATCGGGTGCGCCATCCCAAGCTTCATGACGGTGTCAATATCTTCGGGCTTTGCAACGCCTTCCATGACGCAATAAATTGCTTCGTTTATCATCGGCATCAGGATGCGGTTTGAGACAAAACCGGGGAAATCATTGACCTCAACAGGCGTCTTCCCGAGCTTCTCTGAAAGTTCTTTTACCGTAGCATAGACTTCATCGGTTGTCTTGATACCTCTGATGATCTCGATTAGCTTCATCACAGGCACAGGATTAAAGAAGTGCATACCGATGACGCGCTCTGCGCGGGAGGTCGTTGCCGCAAGCATCGTCACCGAGATAGAACTTGTGTTCGTGGCAAGGATGACGCCCTCTTTTGCATTCTCATCGAGCGTCTTGAAAATTTTCGTCTTGAGTTCGTAGTTCTCCGTCGCTGCCTCAACGATGAAGTCGCTTGCCTTGGCTGCGCCTGCCATATCGGTAGAAGCAGTGATACGCCCAAGCGTCGCGGAAGCATCGGCTTCGGTAATGACGGCTTTCTTTACTTGTCTGTCAAGGTTGGACTTGATCGTTGCAACCGCCTTATCAAGCGCTTCCTGCTTGATATCAACGAGCGTTACAGTGAAGCCGCTTTGCGCAAAAACGTGAGCGATGCCGTTGCCCATTGTGCCTGCGCCGATAACCGTTACATTCTGAATTGCCATAAAAATTAATCTAAACTATCTAATAAAGTATCTTCTTCTTCGTACCGAAGTCCGCGCGAACCAAGCTCCCACTTGCTGGTGAACTCGTAGTAGTTCGTCGTTGCCTGCACCGAATCGCGGTACGGCGTGAACGTGATGCCAAAATCTTTTTCCGTTTTTGCAATGTCATAGACAAGTATATCTTTGCCTGCAGTGCACGGGAATGCTTTATGTGATTCAAACCCCTTCGCCTTTATCTCATCATTCATAATGCTGATGAACTCGGGGTTCTTCTCCATTACTTCCGCTATCGTATCGAGCTTATCATTGAGCGAATTGACGGGATGCGTAACAGCATTATAGATGCCGTTATGCTCTTTGAGAGAAATGGATGAGATAAGCAAACGCGAAAGATCATCAACGAACGTCATGTTGCCGCGCTCCTCGCCATCGTTGGGGATAAGTATCTCATCGCGCATCTTGATACGCTGAAGCCAGTAATAATACCGCTCGGTGTAATCGTATCTGCCATAGACCATGCTTGGGCGAAGGATTATCGAATCAAGCCAATGATTCTCTTGAATAACCCTCTCGCACTCGGCTTTCTTCTCGCCGTAATGCTCACTCCATAAGCCGCCGCGCTGCTCGTCGGAGCAAGCCAAAAGCGGATGGTCTTCTTTGACGAGGAAGTTCGGGTCGTCTTTCGGATATGCATTCGTATCATAGACGGAAACGGTCGAGACGAAGATGTAGCGCCCAACTCTGCCCTTGAGCTTCGGCAAGAAGCTTTCGAGTGAATCAGGATAGTAGCCGGAAATATCAATGACGGCATCCCAATGGTCGAAGAGTACCTTCTCGATGTCGTTTGTTTCGCGGTCACCGTTAATGGTCAGTACTTCGGGAAAGAGCGTCGGATGGGTGATGCCGCGATTAAAAAGCGCGACATCATATTTATCTTCCATCTCAAGGAGATCTTCGACAAGAACACGACCGATGAAATGCGTGCCCCCGAAGATGAGAATTTTCTTCCGTGACATTTAGTGAGTTTAAATGCGCTCGATGATAATACTTGTAGCTTCACCACCGCCGATGCAGATAGAAGCAAGTCCGAACCTCTTGTTATTACGCTTCAAAGCATTCAACAAGTTAATAATAATTCGTGCACCGCTTGCGCCGATAGGATGCCCGAGCGCAATAGCGCCGCCGAGCACGTTTATCTTCTCGCGCGGAACGCCAAGATTTTTCTCGACTGCCATCGGGACAACTGCGAACGCTTCGTTGATCTCGAAGAGGTCGATGTCACCGATCTTCATATTCGCTTTGGCAAGCACCATCTCGATTGAGTTCACTGGCGAAGTAGTGAACCACTCCGGCGCCTGTGCAAAACTTGAGTATGCAATGATCTTTGCTGTCGCTGTAAGTCCGTTCGCTTTTGCATACTCTTCGCTCGAGAGAACAAGAGCTGCAGCGCCGTCATTAATAGAACTTGCATTAGCGGCGGTTATCGTACCGTTCTTATCGAAGACAGGTTTGAGTGAAGGAATCTTATCATACTTCACCTTGCGCGGACCTTCATCTTCGGTCACCATTACCATCTCTTTGCCCTTGGGTACTTCAACACCGACGATGTCATCAGCAAAGTATCCGTTATCCATTGCTTCGTTGGCAAGCTTAAAACTGCGAATAGCAAATTCATCCTGCGCTTCGCGTGTGAAGTTGAGTTCACGAGCACATAGCTCGCCGCAGTTACCCATGTGGACATTGCCATACGGGTCCCAGAGTCCGTCATGGATCATCGAATCAACAAGAACGCCATTACCCATGCGGTAACCACTTCTTGCCTTCGGCAGAATGTACGGAGCATTGGTCATGGATTCCATACCGCCTGCAACAACGATGTTGTTATCGCCGAGGAGGATGGTCTGCGTACCTGTAATGACTGCCTTCATTCCCGAGCCGCATACTTTATTGATAGTAGATGCTGGGACAGAATCAGGGATACCGGCAAAGATAGCTGCCTGACGCGCGGGGGCCTGACCGACGCCGCCTGTCAGGACATTGCCCATAAACACTTCATTGACGGATTCAGGTTTGACGCCAGACTTTGCAAGAGCGCCCTTAATAGCAACAGAACCAAGCTTCGGAGCCGCAAGCTCGCCAAGCGCACCGGCTAGGGTACCGATCGGGGTACGAGCGCCGGAAAGAATTACAGGAGTTGGCATAGAGTATAGAAATTTAATCGGCGTGATAAACAATATCGGTATCGGATTCGTCCCTACCCCTGATTACTTGGTGAATTTAATATCCAGGTCTTTACATATCTTTTTAGCGAGAAAATCATCGATCTCGCTGTGACGTGGAACAGTAGAGGTCTTATTATTTACAGGGTTATAATATACGGTATGTCGACCGCCTTCTCGCAAGAACAAACAACCTTGAGACTCAAGCAATCTGATGATGTCTTTGCGCTTCATTTAGACCGAAACCATTAGCTCCTCACGCTCAACAGTACTGCCTGATAATTGCAGTTCAGCTAATTGTCTATTTGAGAGCAAAATGAGCTCTACTGCTTCCTTTAGATTGGCTTTTACTTCTTCAAGCGTGTCACCTTGTGTGTTGGCTCCGGGCAGTTCTTCAACATACCCGATATATACATCACCGCGCTTTTCGTATATGGCTGTAAATGTGTTCGTCATGTAAGGTATAATAAAGATTGTCCTGAAAGGGTTTCACGGCTAATTCCTCCAAACCGTCACAAATTTCTTCTTCGAATCCAAGTATGTTATACCATAGAGCTTATCTCTGCC
>DATDEW010000417.1:0-5395 GCA_036522935.1 Kapaibacterium sp. (SeqCode) | reverse complement strand
AGTCTTTAGTGAAGAATCTCTTATACTTCCCGCTAACGACTAAAGACTAAAAACTCCCCCCGGTGAACCTCTTTCCCCGCTCCCTGCGTTGAAAACTCATTAATATTCTCTCAAGAATCAATGAGTTTTACCGCAAAAGTTACCGACGACCTTATCCGCTCTACCGACCCGGCCGAGATGGGCAAAGCCATCCGTGAAATGGGCTCTCATTTTCGCGATGCCGCTCGTCTGACAAATGAAGCGCTCGCTAATCAGACGCTTCCCAGTAAGTCCAATATTCAATCTATCGTTGTCGCAGGTCTTGGCGGCTCGGCGATCGGCGGCGACCTGGTTCGCTCCTACTTGGCTGATTCGCTTGGCGTGCCGATGAGCATAAACCGCACGTATTCACTTCCGGGATTTGTCGGGAAGAACACGCTTGTTATTGCTTCGAGCTATTCCGGTGATACGGAAGAATCACTCTCGATGTTCGCCGATGCAAAAGCAAGAGGTGCGATGATCGTATGCATTACGACAGGCGGCAAGATAGCAGGACTTGCAGGTGAGAATAATTTACCGCTGATTACATTGCCGAAAGGTTTTCAACCACGCGCAGGACTTGCTTATTCATTCGTGCCGATACTCCTTCTTCTCGAAAAGCTTGGATTCACTTCGGGTGAGATGGCAAACATAGAAGATGCGGCAAAGACACTCGATACTCTTGCCGCACGATACAACAATCATTCTTCTGATGCAAACGCTGCTCTCACCCTTGCGACGAAGCTTAATACAAAGATACCTGTCGTCTACTCGTCAAATGATGTGGTCGATACAGTAAATCTTCGTTGGCGCGGACAGATACAAGAGAATGCAAAGCATGTTGCATTCGGGAATATCCTTCCCGAGATGAATCACAACGAGATAAACGGCTGGGATCATCCGAGAAGTGTGCTCGATACGTTCGCCGTAATTTTTTTGCGTTCAATGGCTGACGAGCATGAGAGAGTTGCAAAGCGCTTTGATATCTTGAAGGATGTACTTCATCAGCGAAGCATTCATACCGAAGAGTGTTTAGCTGAAGGCGCGACACGTCTTGCACGCATGTTCTCGCTCGTTTCGCTTGGCGATTGGATAAGTTACTACATGGCACTCCTATCAGGAGTTGACCCAAGCCCTGTGCCTGTCATTTCTTTCCTGAAGAAACAACTGGAAGATTAGTGGCTGATACTCCTTCAGGTTTACGCATTGTCTTTTTTGGTACGCCGCAGTTCGCGGCGTATATTTTGGAGCACCTTGTATCGAGCGGTGAGAATGTCGTACTCGTCGTAACCACAAGCGAGAAGGAACAAGGCAGAGGGCTTAAGACACGCCCCGCCGCTCTTCAAGAAAAAGCAGTAGAACTTGGGATTCCATTCCTGGCCCCGGAAAAAGTCCGCGACCCGCTCTTTATCGAAGAGCTTAAGAAGTACGAAGCAGATATTAATTGTGTCGTTGCGTACAAGATACTTCCCAAAGAGATATACTCGCTGCCGAGGTTGGGCACATTCAATATCCATACTTCCCTACTACCAAAATATCGCGGTGCGGCACCGATGCAGAGAGCGATAATGAACGGTGAAACGGAAACAGGTATCACGACTTTCCTACTCGATGATAAGATAGATACAGGTAGCATGCTCTTGCAAGAGAAAGTTACTATAGGACCTGACGAAATTGTCGGCGAACTGCATGATGACCTCATGCGTCTAGGTGCGAAGCTTGCTCTTGAGACGATACGCGGACTTGCAAGCGGTACGCTGACTCCAAAACCGCAAGACAACTCGCTTGCAACGCCTGCACCAAAGATATTCCACGACGATTGTAAGATAGATTTTTCTAAGGCAGTTGAAGTCGTTCATAATCAGATTCGCGGACTATCCCCTCATCCTGCAAGCTTTACCTTCTTGCCAAATAATGAGAGGATAAAAGTCTATAAGGCGCGGCCAACGAACGAAGGAAGCATCCCTTCGGGCACATACAAAATGTCGGACGATAAGAAGCGGCTTTTTGTTGGTACATCTACGATGCCCATAGAACTCTTAGAGATACAACGCGAAGGAAAAAAACGGATGACAGCAGAGGAATTCCTCCGCGGAGCATCAAATTTATTCATCATTCAACATTCATAATTAATCATTTCCCCTTGCTTTCCCCCCTCAAAGAGTACCCGTTCGATAAACAGCCGATGATATGCGCTCATCGCGGCGACACTACGCATGGCGCACATGAGAACTCGCTCGACTCCATCCGCGAAGCGCTCACAAGCGGTGCAGAAATGATAGAGACCGACGTACAGATGACTTCCGACGGCATCCTCATCTGTCATCACGATGAAAAATTACCAAACGGCAAGCGAATTTGGGAAGTAAGCTCTGATGAACTTCGCCGCGACTACGACGACAACGAGATCCCGACATTTGAATCACTCTTAGAAATAACAGCCGGCGAGATCTATCTCAATATTGAGATGAAAGAGTACTCCGCCCGCGATCCGAAGAGTTTTATCGAGCCGCTCGTGGCGCTCGTCCGCAAATACGGTATGCATGAGTACTCACTCTACTCGTCGTTCCGCATTGATTATATCCGCGCATTGCCATGGGATGCAGTATCTACCATCATTCATCCGACTTCAGAGTATCTCGCTTTCTTCAATAGCCGCTCGGCAAATCCTATCACAACACCAAAGAGTGTTGAGGATATGCTGCCATCAGAGCTGCTCGCTTTTAGTAATGCGATCACATACGCTTGCATGCTCGAAGAGTTAAGCGCTGAAAAGATAGCTGACATCAAGACAAGAAACATCCATCTTTCAGTTTACACTATAACGACAACAGAAGACTACGATAAGGCAAGAAGCATAGGTACAAAAGCCGTAGTAACGGATGTGCCGCATTTGCTTCGAGAGTATCGCGATAAGGATTTTCACGCAAAGGCGCAAAGTTAATAAGGCGCAAAGATCCTTGGCACCTTTGCGAGAAAGAAAACCCGACACGAACAAACCCCCCTGTAATTTGTTATCCTCCCCAATGAAAACTGACAAGCCAAACAAGCTGATAAACGAGCGTTCGCCGTATCTCCAGCAGCATGCATATAACCCTGTGGATTGGTATCCCTGGGGCGAAGAGGCATTCGAGAAGGCACGCCGTGAGGAGAAGCCCATATTCCTCTCCATCGGGTACTCGACCTGCCACTGGTGCCATGTGATGGAGCGTGAGAGTTTTGAGAACGAGTCCGTGGCGGCATATCTCCACGAACATTTCGTATCGATAAAGCTCGACCGCGAGGAGAGACCGGACATCGACGCCATCTACATGACGGCAACGCAGGCAATGACTGGCTCCGGCGGCTGGCCGATGACGGTTATGATGACGCCCCAGCTCAAGCCGTTCTTTTGTGGCACGTACTTCCCTCCCGTCCCGAGTTACGGCAAACCAAGTTTCAAACAGTTGCTTGAGCGCATCCGAGAGCTATGGGATACCAAGCGCGATGAGCTGATAAAGTCTGCAGAAGGACTTACCAATGCCATCCAGACCGATTCACTCGCATCAGGTGAGAGCACCGGCTTTAAAGAGCATAGCTTTGATGTCCTCAACGCGCATTTTGTCCGTACGTTCGATAAGACATGGGGCGGATTTGGCGGAGCGCCGAAATTCCCGCGTCCAGTGCAATACGATTTTCTCTTCAACTACTCTAACTTAAAAGCCGAAGAAGAAGCAAAGCAGATGCCGCTTCATACTCTTGACCGCATGGCGCTCGGTGGTATCTATGATCAGCTCGGCGGTGGATTCCACCGCTACTCTGTAGATAACTACTGGCTCGTCTCGCACTTCGAGAAGATGCTTTATGATCAGGCACAGCTTGTGAATAGTTACCTCGATGCGTATCAGATAACAGGCGATAGTTTTTACCCGCAAATAGTCCGTGGTGTTTGTGATTTTGTGCTTCGCGAGCTTACCCATCCTGAAGGAGGATTCTACTCCGCTCTCGATGCCGATAGCGAAGGCGAAGAAGGGACGTTCTATATCTGGACAAAACACGAGTTAGAATCACTTCTCGGCGATGATGCAAACATCATCAACTATATCTCCTCAATAACCGAAGCCGGTAATTGGGAAGACGAAAAGAACGTCATCTTCTACGCCCGCGGCACTGCCGATGCATCAAAAGAATTTAGCAAGACCGAAGATGAAATATCGGAAATAATTGACCGCTCGTTCGAGAAGCTTTTTGCCGAACGTGCGAAGCGCATTCGTCCGCATCTTGATGATAAGGTACTCACCTCCTGGAACGGGCTCATGATCGGCGCGATGGCAAGAGCCGGAGTTGTTCTTGGCGAAGCCAAATACATTGATGCTGCAACAAAATCAGCGACATTCATCTGGGATGAGCTGTACCAAAAGCATGAAAAGCTGCTGCACCGCTGGCGCGAGGGCGAAGCTAGGTTTGAGGCAACGCTTGATACATACTGCTTCCTTATCAAAGGATACCTTGATCTTTACGAGGCAACGCTTGAGGTCGAGTGGCTTTCGCGTGCTATCACTCTTCAATCGGAGCAGGATACGAACTTGTATGACTTTATGAACGGTGGTTACTTCACAAGCCGTGAAGCTGATGATATTATCATCCGCACAAAGAATATGTATGACGGCGCGGAGCCGAGCGGAAACTCGGTCGCTGTTCTCAATCTCCTTCGCCTCAATACGATAACAGGAAAAGAAACATACAAGACGCAAGCGCAAAAGACGATAGAGCTTTTTGCGGCACAGCTTGAGAAATATCCTTACACAATGCCCGAGATGCTCGTTGGCGCAATGTGGCTTGTTCATCCGCCGGATGAGATAGTCTTTGTCGGTGAGAAGAATAGTGAGTATGATGTGATGAGAGCAACGCTTGCCGGTAGTTACTCACCGAGACAAGTCATCTACTCTCCGAGCGAGTTCACGAGTGACTTCTCCCGCACGCTACTTCCGCATGAGGGAAAAACGACGCTTTATAAATGTAAGCACGGCTCCTGCGAACTTCCGGTAACGAGCGCCGAAGACATCGTTCGTCCGTAATTTTGCACGTACTACTACAACAGATTTGACTACTACTACACGACCAAATATCACTATCTATACTGACGGCGCATGCTCGGGCAATCCCGGTCCCGGCGGATACGGCGTTATCCTCCGCGACGAAGAAGGCAGAGAGAAAGAGCTATCGGAAGGATTCAAGCATACGACCAATAACCGCATGGAGCTTCGTGCTGTGATAATCGGGCTTGAAGCATTGAAGCGCCCTTCGAATGTCCGTATTGTAACCGATTCGCAGTACGTTGTTAACTCTATTGAGAAGAAATGGCTTGATGGTTGGATAAAAAAAGGATGGCGCAAAG
>DATDEW010000416.1:0-2492 GCA_036522935.1 Kapaibacterium sp. (SeqCode) | reverse complement strand
CTGTATGGCGGAACATCTTCGCAAAGACCTGCTCCAGTCGTCTCATAACATTGTTGATCTTGTTGTCGGACCGGACGAATACCGCAAGCTACCAGCTCTTATTGATTCGACTCGTTCATCAGGCGAGAGCGGTATAGCCGTCAAACTTTCCCGAACCGAGACCTACGATGACATCATTCCCTTCCGTGCTGAAGGGATAAGCGCATTTATCTCCGTGATGAGAGGATGTGATAAGTTTTGCACGTTCTGCGTCGTTCCATTTACACGAGGACGTGAGCGTTCGAGAAGTATTCAGTCTGTTGCAGATGAATGTAAACAACTTGAGCAACAGGGATTCCGTGAGATAACTTTGCTTGGTCAGAATGTGAATTCCTTTGAAGACGAAGGAAAAGACTTTTCAGACTTGCTAGCGGCATGTGCTAAGGCAGTCCCAACTGTTCGCCTTCGTTATACGACAAGTCACCCGCAAGACTTCGACCAGAAGCTTACCGACACAATGGCAAGCTATGATAATATTTGTAAGTATATACATCTTCCGCTTCAATCAGGCTCCGACCGCATCTTGAAGTTGATGAACCGCACCTACACGAGTGCTCATTATATGTCAATCGTCGAGATGATAAAGAAGGCAATGCCGCAGGCAGCACTCTCGACTGATATCATCGTCGGCTTCTGCTCTGAAACGCTCGAAGACCAAGAGATGACAAAGCAGATCATGCGAGAGGTTGAGTATGAAGGCGCATATATGTTCAACTACTCACCCCGTCCGAACACAAAGGCATATGACACACTTGCAGATGATGTGCCGGATGAAGAGAAGTCGCGAAGACTTGCAGAGATAATTTCTATGCAGAATGAAATATCTGCCAGAAAGAACTTGACAGAGATCGGCAAAGAACACACAATACTCGTTGAAGGTCGCTCCAAGAAAAATGCTGATGATTGGAAAGGCAGAACCGATTCGAACAAGATGGTTGTCTTCCCGCGTATTGATGCAGAAGTTGGTGAATATCGCAACGTCAGGATCTTCCGCTCGAACTCCGCAACACTCATCGGAGAACTTACCGACGTAAAGAGCTTGCCGAATAGAGAAAAACATACCTCACAGGACAGAGGTGAGGTCATTTACGACCTAACTCCGCTTGTCATATCAAGCGTATCGGAAGCTGAACATGCAGGGATAGAACAGCCCGCCGCACTACTACCAATACTGCAATAAAATAGCATTTTTTTTGAAACAAGTAGCGTCAATTTGCAGTCTAATGCTGCAAATCTATTTATTATACTACCATTATGTTTATTATCGATATTCTCAATAAAAGCTGGTTACTTTATCCATTCGACGAACCGGTGATCATGGAAGAAAAAAACATGACTTACCTCGATACGAATATGTTCTACTTGTAATAACCTCCGTACGCAAAGCTCATGAATTTGCACTTTTTCTCGCCCACCAGAAGTGTACTCGTCGGGTTTTTCCTCTTAACATGTTTTTCCATCACAAGCAATGGTTTTGCCGGTGATGTGAAACTTAGTGCAAGAGAGACAGTTGCCATACTTCCCGATTCCGTCGATGGCATTATTTCCGGATACGTCAGAGACTCTGCTTCCGGAGAGACTATCATCGGCGCAACGCTGCGCATCCGCGCCTTAAAACGGGGTGCGGTAACCAACAAGAGTGGTTACTTTGCACTCTATGTCCCAACAGGACAAGATGTACTTGTCGAGATATCATCGGTTGGCTATACTCCGACAACTCGTACGTATCGTTTACGCACAGGTGAAAAACGTACGGAGACGATTCTTATTAGTGAGTCGAAGGTTCAAGGACAGGAAGTTGTCGTACAGACTGACAAGGAGAAAGAACGTCGGGAGTCAACGCAAGTTTCAAGTGTCAATATTCAACCCGCACAAGTTGCTTCGATACCGCAAGCTGGTGAAGCAGACTTATTCAGAGTTCTGCAGCTAATTCCAGGTATTCAGACCATAAGCGAAATATCTGCAGGTTTGTATGTACGCGGTGGCTCTCCTGACCAGAATTTGATCTTGCTTGATGGATCGGTCCTCTACAATCCAAATCACTTTTTCGGATTCTTTTCAACCTTTAATAGTGATGCGATCAAGGACGTTGAACTCATTAAGGGAGGATATCCTGCACAATATGGGGGACGTCTTTCGGCTGTCGTCAATGTCACAAATAAAGATGGCGACTTATATCGCACGAAAGGAATGGTATCTCTTGGACTTATCTCGAGTCGGGCAACGGTTGAAACGCCAATCGGAGATGGCGCTTTGACACTTTCAGGCAGAAGAACATATATAGACTATATCCTGAACGTCACTGGCTTACAGAAGTCTCTTGAACTTCCTGATTATTACTTCTATGATCTTAATGGAAAGTTCACTCAGAATCTTGGTGACCAAGACAAAGTATTCGTCTCCGGTTATGGAGGTAAAGATAAACTTCTCTTCGAGAATGGTGGAGCTGCTTC
>DATDEW010000415.1:0-11805 GCA_036522935.1 Kapaibacterium sp. (SeqCode) | reverse complement strand
GGACCATCAGCGGAGAACAAGCCACAACCGCCGCTTCATATAAAAGAACTTGATGAGGCGAAGCGACTCCATACTATCATCAGGCAAAAAGATATACTACTCCACTATCCATACATATCGTATGATTATGTTCTTCGTTTTTTACAAGAAGCGGCAACTGATGCAAAGGTACTTGCAATAAAGATAACACTCTATCGCGTCGCAAACCAATCACGAGTTGTCGAGGCATTAAAACTTGCCGCAAAGAACGGAAAAGATGTGACCGCTTTTGTTGAAGTAAAAGCACGGTTCGATGAAGAATCGAATCTCTATTGGGCAGGTGAACTTGAACGTGCCGGGATCAATGTTCTCTATAGCTTCCCGGGATTAAAAGTACACTGTAAGCTCTGTATCGTGACGCGTCTTGAGAACAACGTGAAGAAACGATATACCTATATGGCAACAGGAAACTTCAATGAGAAAACATCAGAGATATATACTGACTATGGCCTTTTTACGACCAATGATATACTTACCAAAGAGGTGAACGAGGTCTTCAAGATATTAGGACGTAAAGAACGCTCATTGGGATTTAAGAAATTGCTTGTCGCGCCGTTTACCCTTCGTAAGAAGCTGTTGAAGATGGTCGACAATGAAATAGCGAATGCAAAAGCTGGAAAGAAGGCATATATCATTGCAAAGTTAAACAGTCTCGAAGATCCGTTAATGGTACAAAAGCTTTATCAGGCATCAAGGGCCGGAGTAAAGATACAGCTACTTGTCAGAGGTATTTGCTGCCTCATCCCGGGCAATGATGAGTACTCAAAGAATATCAAAGTATTTAGCATTGTAGACCGTTACTTGGAACATGCCCGAGTCTATATCTTTGCCAATGGTGGTGATGAACTGATATTTATGGGCAGTGCCGATTGGATGGTCAGAAACTTGAGTCATCGTATTGAGGTTGCATTCCCTATCTACGACGAAGCACTCAAAGATGAGGTTCGTAAATGTATCGGGATCCAACTTGCAGATAACCAAAAGGCCCGTCTGCTCGTCAAAGGCAAAGTGAATCGGTATAGAAGACAACAATCAGAGCCGTTACGTTCTCAGGTAGAGCAGTACAAATACTACAAAAAGAAAACGACAACTACATAGTGCATATACCGGGTAAATATTTTCTCTGTTGGTTGTCAGTTCTCGTTTCTTTCTCTGCTTCTAATGCTCAAGAACGTTCTATCTGGAAAATCGTAGCCGATGACTTCGGCGAATCCGTTACTCTTGGAATAAATTACTTCAACTTCCCTTCCAGATTTGATAATGATGACTGGCGAAATCTCGGCAGCACAGGGGCTCTTACTTTGTCTCTTATGGCGTTCGATGAAACTGCTCGCTCAGGCTCACAGGAATTAGCAGCAGAAGGAGATCTCGATGGTGCGATGAATTTTTTCCGAGGATACGGAGAGGTTAAGTATATAGTACCTGCTTCGGCTGTTGTTTATTTAGGAGGTCTTGCTACAGGTTCAGAACCTGTTAGAAGAGTAGGAAAAGAGCTTCTTCAATCACTTTTGTATTCCGGTATCGTCACAACAACTCTAAAAGCAATACTTGGCCGGTCACGCCCGGAAATGAACAATGGTGCTTTCTCGTATGATCCGTTCTCATTTGAAGAGTCAAATTATTCGTTGCCATCAGGACATACAACAATAGCATTTGCTATCTCAAGTGTACTGGCTGCTGAAATTGATAACACTTACGCTTCGATCGGACTCTATACCTTGGCATCCTTAACTGGTTTCTCTCGGATGTACAATGACAAGCATTGGCTAAGTGATGTGTTCTTAGGTGCTGCAATTGGTGCATCAACAGGATATTTTGTTGTACATGAGAACAAGGAGCTTTATGACAAGGAAGACAAAGCAGATGCACTGATCATCCAACCAACACTAACAGGTATATCACTTACTTACAAGTTTTAAGATAAAAAGGCGGAGAGTAACTCCGCCTTTTGTTAGTTACTTCTTGATCTCATTCTTGAGCATAATATGGTCAATGAGCTTATACTCTTTGGCTTCGGTCGGAGTCATATAGTTATCACGCTCCGAGTCTTTTGCGATCTCTTCAATTGGTCTACCTGTATGACTCGAATAGATCGAGTATAATTCTGTTCTGATGCGAAGCATCTCTTTCGTATAGATCTCAATATCGGTTGCCTGGCCTTGCGTGCCGCCAAGCGGCTGATGTATCATGATACGTGAGTGCGGAAGTGCAGAGCGCTTGCCTGCTGCACCGCCAGCCAAAAGAAGTGAAGCCATCGAAGCTGCCATTCCCATGCAGATCGTCGCACATTCGGGCTTAATAATTTGCATTGTATCGTAGATCGCAAGACCTGCCGATACTGATCCGCCCGGGGAATTGATGTAGATATTAATATCCTTATCGGGATCTTCTGATTCAAGGAAAAGAAGTTGGGCAATAATCAGACCGCTGACGGTATCATCAATTGGCGTGCCTATAAAAATGATACGCTCTTTTAAGAGACGTGAATAAATATCAAAAGCACGTTCACCGCGAGGTGTCTGCTCGACAACCATCGGGACAAGCGCTGATGTCACTGTATCACTGACATGTCCTGCGCTATGCTGACTTGTGAGAGATGCGTACGGGTTTGTTGAAATCTTAGACATACGTGGTCAAAATTGTTTACACGTGATTGTATACTCTGCTACTAACAAACTGTTACGCAGTCTGTGCGGCAGGAGTTGTCTCTTTGACAACGAACTTCTTCTTTAAAACCTCAACGAGTTTTTCGCTCTTGATGCGTTCTTTAACTTCGTCTGCCTTTCTGTAGTACTCGAGAAGATTTTCTTTCTTGATGCCATACTGGTCTGCATCTTTTGCTGCTGCTGCATCGATATCTTCTTCGGTAGCATCAATGCTTTCTGCCTCTACAATTTTATCACGAAGCAATAACCATTTCGCTCTGACCTCTGCCTGGCTCCATGCGCCTTTTCGGTATTCTTCAACATCGATACCGTAATCTTCGGGGTATCCTTTTTGGCGGTTCTGTTCACGGGCTTCCTGTATGCTCTGGTCGATGATAGCATACGTTACTGTGCGAGGTACTTCAAATTCATGGCGCTTGAGTAGTGCCTCGACCATGTTCGATTCAAGTATCTGGTCGCTGTTGCGCTTTGCAGTCTCGATCAACTCTTCACGAACAAGATTTCTAACCTCAAGCTCTGTCGCAGCTTTATCACGGCTTAGCTTCTTGCAAAACTCTTCTGTCATCTCCGGAAGAGTTAGCTTAACAACTTTGTCTATCGTTATTTCAACATTCACATCTTTTGAAGTAGCATCCGGAGTCTGTTTCGGAAGTAACATCTGGAATGTGTCACCTTGAGACTTACCGAGAAGTCCTTCACGGAGTTTATCCACTACTTGAGGGTCATAAAGATACACTTCCGTTGAATGCGGTGGTTCTTGTTCGCCACTTTCATTCGGCTCAAGCTCTTGGAAAGTAAGAGTAACTATCGTCTCTTTATCTGCTACCTTCGTTGCGTCTTCACGAACTGCATGTCCGAAACGGAGGTAGTGCACTCTCTCATCAACTTCCTTATCGGTTATCTCGAAAATAGGTTTCTCAACCTCAACACCGTCAAAATCTTGAACAGTTATTTCGGGCTTCACTTCATAAGAGATACGGAAGTGAGCCCCTTCACCTGCATGACGATGTAAATCGGTCATCACTGGTCTGCCAATGGGTTCGAGCTTCTGTTCTTCAACAATAAGTTGAAATTTATCCTGTGCCAATTTCTCAAGTGCGTCTCCTTCGATGGCATCACCATGAAGCTTCTTTACAACATTGAGTGGGGCTTTTCCAGGACGGAAGCCAGGGAGCGTCAAACGTGGGCGAATATCGCGAAGAGCTTTGTCTAGGACTGAATTCAATTCTTGTTCGTCTACGAAGACCTCAAGCTCGCGGAGGACCTCTGATTTTTTATGGATCGTCGTTTCCACTATTACTCCCTGTAATTATATATTATTGTTGTAGTTAGTGCCGGAGACAGGACTTGAACCTGCACATGTCACCATACCAGATCCTAAGTCTGGCGCGTCTGCCAATTTCGCCACTCCGGCAAGAAACGGACGATGAAAACACTACGGCCTGAAACAATGTTGCATTTGTTTGGTCATTATTGATGCAGGTTTGTAACTTTGTGGCATGATAAATGTTATTTAAATGTAACCTGTCTATTGTATTACTTTGTGTTGTCCTATGCTTGATACAAAAATTAAACATTTCTGCTTTGCAGTGGTTGCTCTCTTAGCGTCCTATCCGCAACTTGTTTATTCCCAATGGGTTTCTGACTCTACGACTAATGTAGCGGTGTGTCGAGCTACCGGTAATCAGCAACTGCCCCAGATCTGCAGTGATGGTGATGATGGAGCTTACATCGTTTGGCAAGATTATAGATCATCCTCTCGATATGATGTATATGCCCAATTGATCAACAAAAATGGCGTTCGTCAGTGGGCAGAAAATGGTATTCTTATCAGCAATGGCACAAATAAAGCTATTAACCCGATAATTTGTCCTGATGGCTCCGGCGGAGCGTATATCGTCTGGGAGGACTATCGTACAGCCAATAATGGTGCTGACCTCTATTCTCAACATGTTACAAGCTCTGGCACAAAAACACATGCTTCCGGCGGATCAAAAGTTAGTGCAAAAAAAGGCGACCAACTAAAAGCAAAGATATGCCATAATGGCAATGGGAATGCATTTGTTGTCTATGAAGATAACAGTCCTTATATAGCCCAGACTTCTCGGCCTGATCTTGGTATGAATTTTCTTACTTCTTCAGGTACAAGTTGGTCTGATACCGGGTCAAGAAAAATAGTTACCGGTTTACGTCAAAATGAGCCATGTATCATTGACGACGGTGCTGGAGGTTGTTTTGTAGCATGGGAAACCAGTGCCGGTGGACCGCCAAACGGAATCTTCGGAACACGTATTAGCAGTACTGGAACAGTACAATGGGGATGGACTGCGCAAGGTGTCCTTATCCATCGCGGAGCTGATTTTAACATGAACTCACGATACCCAAAAGTATCACGTGATGGCAATGAATTTGTTTTGGCATGGGAAGAAGCGCAATATAGTTTTGAAACCCATGGATATGATATACTATGTCAAAGGGTACGAAGTGATTCTTCATTAAAATGGTTTAGCTCGGCTACTGTTACCTCAACGAGCGTCGGTGATCAGATCGAGCCGGTACCATTTACCGATAATAACGGCGGTGCGCTCGTAGCATATACAAATTACTTTGGTACTAAAGAAATTGCTGCTACTCGTGTTATGAGCAACGGTGCGACTCTCCGTCCTAACCCACCCATATACCCTGTCTGCAATATGGCAAATGATCAGTACGGTGCTGTCGGCCTCAAAACTCCTAATGGTATGTTCCTTGTTTGGAACGACGAACGTATGGCTGCCACTCAATCAGCTATCTACGCTAACCGTATTGATACGACTCCTGCGCGACAACTTTTCCCTGCCGGTTCATCTAGCGCATCACGATGGGGCATTCCTATTTCAAAAGCTGCAAATGTCAACAAAGACCAGGTCGTAATGGCAGGCCGTGAGAATGGTGCTATCGTAGCTTGGCGCGACACAAGAAATTCATCAACCGGCCAAGACATATATTGCCAGTTAGTTTTCTTCAACGGAACATTACCAGTTGAGCTTTCTTCGTTCGATATCAAGGCACTTTCGCAAGGCGTTGTTCGTCTTGACTGGAAGACGGCAATGGAAAAAGACAATGCAGGTTTTGAGATCGAGCGTCGCAATATCTCTGATCCACATACGACAAATACATTTGATGTCGTTGCAAGCCATAGCCAGTTCGGTTCTCTCAAGGGACTTGCTAACTCGAACCATGAGCGTAACTACAGCTTCATCGATGTACCGAATGCTGCTGGTATCTATGAGTATCGTTTAGTTGACGTCTCGCTTGATGGGGAAAGAACCTTGCATCAGATCAAGTCTGTAGAGGTTGGTTCTCTATCGGAAACAGGTGCATGGAGCGTTGAGCAGAATTTCCCAAATCCGTTCAGCGACGGGACGAACATCTACTTCGAGATGCCTCAAGCCGCTATCGTTGAACTTCAGGTCTTTGATGCTCTCGGTAGAAACTATACGATGCCGACAGCTGATCAGCTTCTCCAGAAAGGACCGCATACAATAACCATTCGTTCTTCAGACTTAGAAGGACCAAGTGGTACATACTACTACATGTTGACTGCTCGTAACGCTGAAACAGGTGAGATTATCTGGAAGATGCCGAAGGCAGGAATGATGGTAAAGATTACGAATTGATAATTACGAATTACGATTTTTTTTCCGAAAGCCCTTTGAGAGATCAAAGGGCTTTTTCATTCGTAATTGTTAATTCCTAATTGAAAATTACGCTCCTAATGCTTGCGTTACTTTCTGTGCTGCGTCCTTCAAGCCGCGGGCTACGAGGAAGTTCAGGCCGCTCTTCTCGAGTATCTCGCCCGCTTCGATAGCGTTCGTGCCTTCTAAGCGAACAACGATAGGAACATGAGGCTTGACAAGCTTCGATGCTTCGACAACGCCTGTCGCGACTCTATCGCAGCGGACGATACCGCCGAAGATATTAATGAGTATCGCTTTCACGTTCGGATCGGAGAGGATGATACGGAAGCCGTTAGCAACCGTCTCTGCATTTGCTCCGCCGCCGACATCAAGGAAGTTCGCCGGCTCGCCGCCTGCAAGCTTGATGATATCCATCGTCGCCATTGCAAGACCAGCGCCGTTGACCATACAACCGACGTTACCGTCAAGCTTGATGTAGTTAAGGTTTGACTTCGATGCTTCGATCTCAAGCGGATCTTCTTCATCGAGGTCGCGAAGCTCTGCATATTCCGGATGACGGAAAAGTGCATTGTCATCGAAGTTCACTTTCGCATCGAGAGCTATCATCTCCTGTTCTTTTGTAAGAACGAGCGGATTGATCTCGAAGAGCGATGCATCGCTTTCTTCATACGCTTTGTAAAGCGCTTTCAAAAACTTTTGGCACTGCTTGAATGCTTCGCCCTTGAGTCCAAGTGCAAAAGCCAGTAAGCGTGTCTGGTAATCACGAAGACCGACTGCGGGGTTGACGTGAACCTTCACGATCTTCTCCGGCGTCTCTTCGGCTACCTTCTCGATCTCCATACCGCCTTCGGTCGAGACCATGATGACGTTCATCCCTGTTGATCTATCGAGGAGGATACCAGCGTAAAATTCTTTTTCGATATTAACGCCCTGCTCGACTAAGAGGCGTTTTACAAAACGTCCTTCCGGACCGGTCTGATGCGTGACGAGCGTCATACCGAGAATTGCTGAAGCGTGAGCCTTGACATCCTCACGAGTCTTCGCTATCTTCACACCGCCGCCTTTACCGCGACCGCCGGCATGGATCTGCGCCTTCACGACAGAAACTTCCGTCGGGAGCTTCATTGCAGCCTCTACTGCCTCATCAATACCGAAGGCAACATGCCCGACCGGTATCGGCACACCGAATTTCTTTAATATATCTTTCCCCTGATGCTCGTGGATCTTCATTGTATTGAGTATATCATTTGTATTAAGGACTGCAAAAATACGAAGTTTAGCGGCTCCGACCGGGCATTTCCGTGCTTTCGGTACCAATGACCGCCCCATCTATTCTAGAGAGAACACTCTGTAAGTCATTGTTACTGGCGATTCCAAATTACGGTCACTTTCCTTGTAACTCATATATAATTCAACATTCTAATTGTTTCGATATGGCACCACGGGAGTCGGGTTTTGAGGGGGGTGCTGTAAATTTACACATTGTAGGTGGGTAGTAGAGCAATTGTCCCCGATTGCTACTCTCGATTGCTGTATATTTTCGACGAATCACGACCCACGGACCACGATTCGCGAACTTCGGCATACAAATATACGAAATAAATTGTCGAAATACATAAAATTTATATATTTTATGTCTAATTGCTTGTTAGACACGTACTTATGGGCGTAAGTCTTCTGTAACTATCCACTACACCAATCGTTTTTATTTCAGTATCTACTTTGAGGGGTCACATTCACTATTTCCCAGACACATGAAATACGCATTATTCTTTATTCTCTCGTTTTTTTCTATGCTTTCCTATGGCCAGAGTGGTCGCGGCTTCCGCTCAGAAGGTAAGGAGTTTTTATTGGGATATATCCATCCGACATTTATAGACTCTGTTCGTTTTTCAAACATTCTTAAACTTAATGTTTTCGCAATCGTTAGCTCTTATAAGGAAACAAAAATTGAACTTGCATACTTTGACGCTTCCGGTAATGAAATAGCTACTACTCCATACAATATTTCTGCTGTTGACCCCAAACAGATATTGTTATCGCCTGCAAACATGAAACACAAAGACCCGACAGGGGAAACAGCCGAATTCGTTTCATGTCTGATAAGAGCAAAGGATCCTGTTACTGTAGAATATGTAAGCGACGGCCCTGTTTCCTGCGCGAGTTATCTCGCACTTCCCTTAAGCTCTTGGGGTAAAAAATATGTAGTTTCTTCCTATAATGATAATCCAGGTTTCGGAGCTTATACCCACAGTTTCGTAACTGCAATTCCACTCTCATCTGGAGCATTTATGATAATTGCTGGGTACAATGGGACATCTGTCACTATTACGCCAATGTCAACAACACTTGGAGGGCATATTGGGGCAACACAAGGCATCGGTGCGAATGGCACCCCGAAGCCATATACAATTGAATTGAATAAAGGTCAATGTTATCTCGTAAAATCAGCCAGTGCGCTTTCATCCGGGACTGATGATATATCAGGTTCCGTCATTGTGGCAAATAAACCAATTGCTGTCATTAGTGGCCATCAAGGAGCAAATGTTGGAGATGGTGGTGTGAACGATGTGACGAACTATACTCAAGACCTTATGATAGAGCAACTCATCTCCTCTGAATTCTGGGATAATACGGGTATTTACGGCATTCCACAGTTACAAGTAACAGGTAACCCCTCACAGGGTGTGGGAGAGAACTATCGTATCTATGTTTCTGGTGATAGCACGCCAAAGATAATTACAGCATCTACTTCGTCCTCTTCAACTAATTATTCGCCTATACCCTACGGACAGCCACCTGAATTACATAATCTTACTGTTCCTATTTCCTTTTCTTCAACGGAAATGGGTTCAAAGTTTTCAGTTATGCAATATGAATTGCGAAGTCAGGTAATCAATGCTTCATACACTGCACCCAATATGTGTACGATAGTCCCAAGTTCTCAATGGAAAAACTCTTATACATGGGGAGGATATGTACTTGGAGGTGATAACTTTCCCTTCCAAAATCGATATGTAACAATTGTTTCAGAACACAATCTTGATGAAATATTTATTTCAAAAGATGGAAGTACACCTGCTTCTTTACAAAACGCACTCTCTGCACTCAAAACATGGTCTGGCTATCCGAAAGCGAAGATGTATCGAGTTGCGCCGAGTTCTCATTATTATGCCTATTCAAAGAACCCTTTCATGGTCTATCATTTTGGTGGTAAGGAATGGGATGGTAGTGGTGATTATGGAGGGGAGATCGAAACTGATGATTTCTTTGGTTGTGAAGCCCACCCGGGAGGGATGTCACTCTTTAATAAGTCAATTGGTAATCATTTGACCGTAAACGTTGATACTTTATGTTCTGGTTGGAGAATCTGTGTCGAAGATAGCAATCAATTTGGCGGGATCAGGTATATCTCACTTCTTGATGATCCAAAAGGAAATCTCTTTGTCGGTACAAACTACCAGTATAAAAACTGCTCATTCCCTGCCCTACTCGACCCGAATGCACTCAATGAATTCTCATTACCGGGCAGCCAACAATACTATTGCTTTACTGTTAATGTTGGCAATCCTTCCCAAGAAGCGTATGCGCCGCTCATGATCTATGATAATGCCGGTAACTATAAGATCATAGAACTTCGCATGAAGCCACGTAATATTACATATACCCCTGATCCTTTCGTGCAAAGTGATCTCTTTGGGAAAACACGAGTTGGTGATACTTCCTGTGTTAGATTCGCTGTTCGTAATGGTGCTTCGAACACTGAGCCAATGGTCATTACCTCGGCAAAGACATTGACACCAACATTTATGATACGTTCTCTTTCACATCCCTTACCTGCGAGCATTGTTCCGGGTGATTCACTTGTGATAGATATTTGTTTTTCATCAAATGATGAAAAAACGCATCGTGATGACATCACCCTCGGTTCGGAGTGCAGCCCACTCGTTATTCCGCTTCAAGCTAAGTCTTCTTTTCCTATTATCACGGCAACCGATGCTTCTATGGGCAAGGTCAGTGAAGGAATAACATTCTGCAAAGATGTTCTTGTGAAGAATGAAGGAGAATTACCATTTATGGTAACAGGTGTTGCGCTCACGCAAACCGGAATGTTTTCTATTGACTCTTCATCATTGCCTGGATTCCCATGGGCATTACAAGCAAATGAATCAAAGAAACTTCGTCTCTGCTATAAGAGCGAAACAAATACGCTTGATACCGCTCGGATCACATGGTTGACGGATATCACAGCTCCGTTCTCATCGATGAACAAGGATTATTCTATCATTACTGCACAGGGAGAATCAACGACAGGTGTGAACGATGATACACACAACCGGTCGCTTGAGGTGAAAATATATCCGCAGCCGGCTCATGACTACATGACACTTGAAGTGAATCTTGGAGAAGTCTCACCTGTGGATGTGACGATCTATGATGTACTTGGTAATACAATAACTCACCGAAGAGTCACTGATACGAAGAGCGGCATCAATACCCTTCCATTCTCGACAAAGCACTTTGCAAACGGTACGTATGTCGTTGTCATAAGAACAGGTAATGAGACAACGACCAAACGTGTGACGGTCCGTAGATAAGTTGTAAGGGAGCCACCCCCTAACCCCCTCCGCATTTGCGGAGGGGGAATAAAAAAAGGCACAACGTGTGTGCCCTTTTACAAATCAAATGAGGGTTGGAAACCTGTGTGGTGATATCTTACTTTACTTTGATACCTTCTCCAAGGTCTTTTAGATCTTCAGATGCATATTTTACATGTGTAGTTCTTGTGCATACATTTGTTACAAGAATTGTGGAATCCCCATACGTATAAGCATAGACGAGATATGTCTCATTTTTGTCAAAATAATAACCGGAGTTGTCACGTCTACACAAAACCTCAATCTCTGCTCTTGGTTCACCCTTCCATACTTTTTCCACTGAGAACAAGTGGCGATAGTATTTATTTGTACTTATAGACTCTGAATCATGTGTAAGGGCACTTACACATTCAAGACGGTGAAGTTTTCCTAAGAAAACATAGCTTGCACCTTTGAGGGCTTCTTTTGGAGGTGGCGGCGGAAGGCATGAACATGCCCCGAGCGGAGAGCTATAAACAGTAAGTGCTATAACAAGTATAGCACTTACACAAAACAAGTAATATCTATTGCTATTGCACATTCACCGTCAGTGGTGCGCTTCTTGCGTACTCGGCTTTGTCCTTGCGGATCATCATCGTGAGGTTCACTGCGCCGGGTTTTACATCAGGCGGCAGTGTGAACTCGAGCGCAAGTCCGCCGGGCGCCATGCCGCATGTCTCGACAAAGACGCGCCACTGCTTTCCGCTTTGCTCGATATAGAGGAAGTTACCCGTCGCTACACGATCCCAATCTGTCTGGATACGTTTGTTAAGCAGTGTAAAT
>DATDEW010000414.1:0-2750 GCA_036522935.1 Kapaibacterium sp. (SeqCode) | reverse complement strand
CGTTGATGATAATTCGCCTGATGGTACATCAGCGATAGTGACCAAGATGAAGGAAGGTAATCCTCGTCTCCACCTTATCACACGCATGGGAAAGATGGGGCTTGGGACTGCCTACGTGGCAGGGTTCAAGTATGGACTTGCAAATGGATTTGACTATATCTTTGAGATGGATGCGGATTTCTCACATGACCCAGATGAGATACCGAATTTCCTCCGCGAGATAAAAGAGTATGACCTCGTGCTTGGCTCACGTTATATAACCGGTGCGAATGTAGCGAACTGGCCTTTACGTCGCTTGCTACTGTCGTATTATGCAAATAAGTATGCACGGCTTGTGACGGGCATCAAGGTGAACGATGCGACAGGGGGGTTTAAGTGTTTCCGCCGCGAGGTGCTCGAAGCAATAGATCTTGATGATATTCGCTCAAACGGATATTCATTTCAGATAGAAATGAACTTCCGCGCATGGAGAAAGAAATTTCGCATTAAAGAGATACCTATTGTATTTGTTGATAGACGTGCGGGCACGAGCAAGATGAACAAGGCTATCGTCCGCGAAGCAATGACGATGGTTTGGGTTCTCAAGTTCAAAGCTCTTAAGGGCGAACTTTAGAATTTGACGTGTTTTGTGAGTTGAGTGTTGATCCTTCTGTTAACGACTAAAGACTACCAACGAACGACTACTTGGACATTTCCGTCATCATTGTCAACTACAATGTCCGCGAGTTTCTCCGCGGTGCACTTGAGAGTGTCCGCCGCTCACTTTCGGCTGGCGGGTTGAGCGGTGAGATAATGATAGTTGATAATGCCTCTACTGATGGCAGCCAGGAAATGGTGCGTCGTGATTTTCCCGAAGTAAAGCTCTATGACCTCCCGAAGAACGTAGGTTTCGGCAGAGCGAATAACATCGCTATGCGCGAAGCGAAGGGAGATTATCTTCTTATTCTCAATCCTGATACAATTCTTGGTGAAGATACGCTTCGCGTGATGGTAGATTATATGCGAGCTCATCCAGAGTGCGGAGTATCAGGGTGTAAGCTGCTCAATGCTGACGGTTCTTTTCAAATGAGCTGCCGTCGTGGTTTCCCGACGCCATGGGCAAGCTTTACAAAGCTCTTCGGGCTTTCATCGATATTTCCGAACTCACCACTATTCTCGCAGTACAATCTAACCTATTTACCTGATAATCAGACGTATGAGATAGACGCATTGGCAGGTGCATTCATGCTGCTTTCACAAGATGCATACAAGAAAACAGGTGGCTTCGATGAAGACTTCTTTATGTATGGTGAGGATCTTGACCTATCCTACCGAATAAAGAAAGCCGGTTTGAAGGTAATGTATGTGCATACTACTTCAACGATTCATTTCAAGGGCGAATCAACGCGCCGCTCGGTGATGAATGAAGTGAAGGTGTTCTATGAAGCGATGCATATCTTCGTGAAGAAACATTATGGCGCATCGCCGTTCTTTTCCCTCATGCTTCGCTTCGGTATCATGATGCGCAGCATTCTTGCTTTCTTCAAGAAGTACCGCGGCGCCATCGCCCTCGGCACGGCTGATATCTTCATGGTCTTTGTTGCCATTCTCGGTATATCAAAAGTGCTCTTCGGCGCATTTCAGGGATTGCCTGAAATAGATTACCCGTGGGTGTTTATTGTCCCGCCATTAGTGATAGTCGGAATACTTTGGATAGTAGGAGCATATCAGAAAGAGAACAGGCGCAAATCACGCTCTGTGATTCTCGCGATGCCTGCAGCACTGATAGTGCTTTCATCACTCACATATTTCTTTAAGGAGTTTACTGCAAGTCGTTCGCTTGTTCTGATGATGATAGGTGTGTTGATGGTCTTGCTCGTATTCGTCAGAATGTTATTCCGTGTCGTTGATAGATTTCGTTATGGAGGTGAGGGCTCCGCAAAACCTATGCTTCGCAGGACGCTTATCGCAGGGACGGGAGAGGAAGCGCTCCGTATTGCAGGCCTGCTTCGTTCATCCGGATTTCTTAAGCGGTATGAACTTGTCGGTTTCATAGGAGCTGATATACATATTATGGGTGATATGCCGGTGTCAAACACCCCTGTCCTCGGTACACTTGAAATGTTGCCGCGAGTTGTTAAACAACATCGTATCAATCAGGTGATCTTCCCATCAGATGCATTCAGTTACTCCCAGATGTTGGCAGCTATGCAGGCGGTCTCGGGTGACCTTGAAGCGCAGGAAGTAAGCTTTAATGTTGTACCGCAGGCAACAGATGTTCTACTTTCCCGGTCAAAGATAGAAGTTATTTCGCCTGAAGAATCAACAGATTCGTTTGCCGTGATGCCGCTTGAGTATAATGTACAGAAGATGTCACACCGTTTTGCCAAGCGCATACTTGATATTTTCGTCGGTTTACTCGCATTTCCGTTTCTAGCTATAATGGGTAGATCTAAAGATCTAGGCAAGGTCCTCAGCGGCAAACTATCACTTGTCGGAATGCATAGCTCCGGTAAACAAACTGAGCGGCTTTCAAAACATGGGCTCATGAGTTTAGCAGATATAACATATCAAAATCCTAATTCCGAGATCCGCCCGGAAGATATAGACCAGCTAAACCTCTACTACGCTCGCCACCATACTATCGGCATGGATATCGAGATATTACTACGGAGCGTTTTTCACCGCTCTGGGCGTTAAGATACTCTGAAACCTTACCTGCAATTATTTTTATGAATCATACATTTATTCCCCGTTGTATTGGTATACTT
>DATDEW010000413.1:0-3455 GCA_036522935.1 Kapaibacterium sp. (SeqCode) | reverse complement strand
ATCATAGATGATGCCTTCACGAAGTGCATAACTGGAGATGGTCAGCTCTTTGATCGCGAGCAGACGCATTGACTCAACAAGAATGAGAGCGCCTCCGACAATAATATCAGCACGGCGTTCATCAATACCTAAGAATTTCTTTCTATCGGCAGTTGTGGGCAAGGCAATGATGCGTCGCATTGCATCCTTTGCTTCGGCATAACTAAAGGTGAACCCGTTGAGCCGATCTGATATATTCTCAAGTGTTTGATTGCGGATACCGGCGATGATCGCTGCGATGCTCCCTGCCGTGCCGCTTGAAGCGACAGCAACTTCGAAGCCGCGTTTACGGATCTCTCTGGCCGAAGGCGAAAGTTCTCCCGCAATATACTCCCGCGCTTCTTCTATCTGTTCTTTTGTTGGTCGGTTTGCTAAGTTAAAACGCTTGGTAATACGTATCGCCCCTATCTTGAGCGAGGAAATATATCTGGCATTCGCCCTATCGCCAACGACATATTCCGTTGAGCCTCCGCCTATATCGAAGATAAGTGCTTTTTTATTATAGAGAGGTAGGGCTTGTAAAACACCAAGATAGATAAGTCTGCCCTCTTCAAATCCGGAAACAACATCAATAGTGATGCCGAACTCGCTGCGAACCTTACGGATAAAATCGTCTTGATTTTCTGCTTCACGTATTGCGCTTGTTGCGATCGCACGAACAGCTTTCACTCCACGTGCATCGATCGTTGCTTTAAAGTGGCGAAGTGTGAGGAAGCCGCGCTTCATCGCATCCTCGGTGAGATATTTCATATCAGCACCGGACTCTCCCAGACGTACCATCTCCTTTTCACTTGCTAATATTCTGAACGAGCCGTTCGGCTTCGTGTCGGCAATGACAAGATGGAATGAGTTCGTCCCAAGATCTATGGCGGCAAGTCGCATTATTTTATTTCTGTAAATTCTGCGTCCTGGATCTCTTTGTCTTTGGGTAACCCATGACGAGGTTCTTTCTTGATAGAAGATCTTCCCTGCGGCTCGTTGTAGGGTTTTCTCACCCCACGTAAGCCCTCAAAGAATGGCTCGATGATACGACGGTATACGATCAGCATGATCGTTCCAACCGACAACAAAAAGAAGAATGTTCTCATTTTTCTTCGTCGGTTAGTGGTGTGAAGAAGGGCTCGCCTGTCGTAAGGTATTCTATTGGCGGATGCGGCGAGCGACCAATAGCATCAGTGAGAATTTCGAAATGTGCAGGATTCCCGAGAAAATCGAACTGGTCACAGTTCGCAACAAGCAACCGTGAATCACGATAATGGAAGAAGAATGTATTATATGCATTCACCACTTCTTCAAGATATTCTCGTGAGATCGCCTGCTCATACGGACGGCTGCGACGCTTGATGTTCCTCTGCAAGAGGTTCACACTCCCTTGCAAATAGATGACCACGTCAGGGATCGGCACAGTTCTATCAAGGGCTCGCTGAACCTCATCGTAGAGCTTTAACTCGTCACGATTGAGATTAACTTCCGCGAATATCCTGTCTTTTTGAAAAAGGTAGTCACTGACAACAGACTCAAAAAAGAGGTCGTCGTGCATCATCTCCTGCTGTTGGCGGTAACGCGAGAGCAAAAAGAACAACTGTGTTTGAAATGCAAATTTCTTACGGTCGCCATAGAACGTCTCGAGAAACGGGTTCTCTTCGTATCGTTCAAGTACGATACGAGACGAGTACTTATCTGCGAGCATCCCGGCAAGTGTGGATTTCCCTACACCGATAGGTCCTTCAACAGCGATATAACGTATCTGTTTTCGCGGCATCCGTGTCAGGTATTCTTCCGCAAAGATTTCATCGTGAATAACATCTCGTTTGGTTATTTTTTTAGTCAATGAGTTCATTGGCTGATAGCATGCGTATCGAATCGGGGTCTACCCCGATCTGCATCAAAAATGTTGATACCTGTTTCCCGCTCGACGGGTCAACGAGCGAAGGCGCGACCTCAATGAGCGGAATCAGTACAAAATTACGACGTAATGCCTCGGGATGTGGAATATCGAGCACTTCATCATGATAGTTGAGATTGTCGAAGAAGAGTATGTCAAAATCGATCTCACGCTCATGCCACCGCTCGCGAGTGACTCTGCCGAGAGAACTCTCCAGGAGTTTTAACTCCCTGAATAACTCAATGGGTTCTTCCTCACAAATGATAGCAACGACGGCATTCAAAAACTCCGACTGATCGGTAAAACCGACGGGCTTTGTCTGGTAGATACTGCTTTTAGCAAGAACCTGCCACTTCGCGGCAAGTGCTTCAAATGCCTCTTTCATTCGCGCTGAACGAGGAGCGATATTCGTCCCGACTCCGATATATGCAAGATGTTTTGTCATTATCTCGAGATTCTCCGTTCTGCTTCGACATAAGCAAGTTCTGCCTCAAGAGGAAGCGTGAACTTCCGAACACGCACAACAACCTCTTCGATCAAGGGAGAAAGATTGATCACGCTTGAGCAAATATCGGTTGCAAGTGTCTCGATCAGATTATAACTTCTCGAATCAGATATTTTGGTCACTCTGTCAACAATAGCCGTATAGTCGAGCGTCTCGGCCAGCTCATCGGTCCGTCCTGCCATATCGAACAGATGTACATCTACATCAAACTCGAACGTGCCGCCCGTTTTCTTCTCAACTTCATAGACTCCGTGATAACCAAAAAGCTTTATCGACTTAATTCGTATCCACATATTACATCTTTTGATACCGTTTCATCCACGTCGTTTGCCGCTTTGCATACTGCCGGGTACCGATAATGATTTTCTCCCTAGCTTCTTGAATTGTCATTGTACCATGGATAACTTCTGCAAGCTCTGAATATCCTATAGCTCGCATTGCAGGCATATCAGTTGTTATGCCGCTTTGCAAGAGTAATCGAACTTCATCAAGCCAACCGGCCGCAAGCATTTCACCCACTCGCAGTTCAATTCGCCGCAGAAGTTCATCTCTCTCAACAGTCAGAACGGTATATTTCGGTTCATACTCAAATGGCTCCGGCTTCTCAAGTCGAGCAACGCCAAGCGGAGTGCCGGTTGCGTAGTAATGAATAAATGCCCGCTCTAAACGAACAGGATTCCGTTCGCGAGTAACCTGCTCAAAGAGAACGGTATCAAACTCACCGAGTTTAGCAAGCATTACGTCAAAGCCGTGTGCATTAAATTCTGCGTTGTACTTTTGTCTTACATTTGCTAAGAGTGCATCATCTACTTCAATAGAAGATAATCCAAAGAAGAGCGCATCTATATAGAATCCTGTCCCTCCGACGACTATGGGTGTGTGATTTCGGGAGATAATATCTCTGATAACATCTCTTCCTTGTTTTGAATAATCAGCAGCACTAAATCGCTCGCTTGGTTCAAGAATATCGATAAGATAATGTGGTATCTGCTCGCGGATCGCCTTTGATGGCTTTGCCGTTCCAAT
>DATDEW010000412.1:0-2294 GCA_036522935.1 Kapaibacterium sp. (SeqCode) | reverse complement strand
CTTTCGAATGTTTTTCCTATCGGCTCGGTGATGGGAGCTGTTTCCGTATTTCTTATCTCAATGATATTCTGCGCTCTCTTTGGTGCGCTCATCGAGTTCTTGGCATACCGCCCGCTCCGTCCGCGTCCGAAGTTGACAGTGCTCATTACTGCTATCGGCGTTTCTCTGTTCTTAGAATATCTTTCACAGTTGCTTTTTGGCGCGACTCCTCGCGGATTCCCGGAGATACTTTCAGATAAGCCGCTTATCAAGTCAGCACTTATCACCATCAATATGGTGCAGGCGATCGTTATTGTTGTCTCGCTCTCGCTCATGTTCATACTTCGTATCATCGTCATGAAAACGAAGATAGGCACTGCAATGCGTGCCGTGAGCCATAACCAACAAGCCGCAAGTTTGATGGGTATTAATATCAATTCCGTCATTACCTTTACGTTCATGGTCGGCAGCGCACTTGCAGCTGCAGGCGGAATACTCTATGCATCACAGTACCCAAGCATTGACCCGCTCATGGGTATTATGCCGGGGCTTAAGGCATTCGTCGCAGCCGTGCTCGGCGGTATCGGCAACATCCCGGGTGCAGCGCTTGGCGGATTTATCATTGGTATCATTGAGTCATTTGTCGGAGGTACATTCCTCTCGACCTATCGTGACGCGATAGCATTCATAATCCTTATCGGTATTCTTCTTTATAAACCAAGCGGAATACTCGGAAAGAATGAGGTAGAGAAAGTATGAGACCTCCATTTACGTTGCTCATTGTTTTTGCCGCGCTCGCAGGGTTGTCCTTTGTGACGGGAAATATCGACCCGTACTATTTCTCTATCCTCATCTTCATCGGCATTAACATGACGATGGCGACGAGCTTGAATCTTATCAACGGATTCACGGGGCAGTTCTCGCTCGGGCATGCAGGGTTCATGGGCACGGGTGCATATCTCTCGGCTATTGCCTCAACGTACCTGACGACACATGGTTGGTCGATGAATGGTGCAGAAGGAGCTGCAGTGCTTGGCATCTCGCTTCTTGTCGGCGGACTTTGTGCAGCAGTGATGGGGCTTGTCGTTGGTATTCCGAGTTTGCGACTTAAGGGCGATTATCTTGCGATCGTTACACTTGGTTTTAATGAGATCATCCGTGTTATTATTCAGAACGTAGATTTTAAGATCGACGGCGTAAGTTATGTCGGTGGCGCTCGTGGTTTTGGAGTGCCTCACTTAACGACATTCTTATGGGTGTTCGGTATTGCTGCTCTTGTTGTGTACTTTGTCGAGACACTGGTGAATTCAACATACGGCAGAGGATTCCTCGCTGTACGTGATGATGAAGTAGCGGCAGAAGCAATGGGCGTAAATACAACTCGCTTCAAAGTAAAGGCGTTTGTCTTCGGTTCGTTCTTCGCCGGTGTCGGCGGCGGACTCTTCGCACACTTCCAGTATAATATTACTCCTGATGACTTCACGTTCTTGAAGTCTATTGAGATAGTGGTGATGGTTATCTTGGGCGGTATGGGTTCAACGGTCGGTGTTATTATTGCCGCCATCATACTTACGATACTGCCTGAAGCGTTGCGTGAGTTCAGCGAGTATCGCATGATCATTTACTCGCTTCTACTTATCGTTCTTATGATATCCCGTCCGCAAGGTTTGCTTGGACCGGATACGATAAAGAAATTTTTCAAGAAGAAGGTAGAGGTATCCTAAGATGGAACGGCTTTTTTCTCCGTGGCGCTCACGCTACATAGAGTCCTTTAAAACACCCTCCGAGACGAAAGACGAATGTGTCTTTTGCTCTGCACTTTCGGTGAGAGAAGATAAAGAACGCCTTGTCATTCACCGCTCTACACATGCATTTGTGATCATGAATCTTTATCCGTATAATAGCGGACACATGATGATCGTCCCGAATCGTCATACATCGGACTTCAGTTCGTTATCATCTGAAGAGCTCGCTGACTCCATGAAGCTCCTCCAGACGGCACAGACTGCTCTTAGAGAGCTTGTCCATCCTCACGGCTTCAATCTGGGTATGAACTTAGGCAGAGCCGGCGGGGCGGGCATTGAGGACCATTTACACTGGCATATCGTCCCCCGTTGGAATGGCGATACCAACTTTATGCCGATTTTGGCTGACATAAAACTTGTCAGCGAGGATATGGAAAAACAGTGGGAATCCCTCTCGCAGATTTTCCGAAAATTGTTGCCCCGCTCGGAGTAACTTTTGCCCCTCTAGAGGAGTTATTCTATCGTACACAGTAACATTTACGCTTATGAAAATTTGCTTCAGTATTCTCG